>JAQBNI010000058.1 GCA_028288625.1 Bacteroidota bacterium
TTTTTACAAAAAGTGTAACATTTATGATATGAAAGAGAAGAAGATTTGCAAAGAAAAAATTTCTACATGAAAATCTTAAATATTAAGGTGATGAGAGGACCAAATTACTGGTCCGGGTACAGGAAAAATTTAATAGTACTAAAACTTGACATAGAAAAGCTGGAGGATCACCCAACAAATACAATTGAAGGTTTTGCAGACCGATTACAAGCTTTACTTCCGTCGTTATATACGCACAGATGTTCGCTGAACCGCGAAGGCGGTTTTTTCGACAGGGTACGAGCCGGTACATGGATGGGACACGTAATAGAGCATATTGCCTTGGAGCTACAGTGCCTTGCCGGCATGGAAGCGGGTTTCGGCAGAACACGTTCTACAAAAAACCGCGGCGTTTACAAAGTTGTCTTTTCATATGTGATCGAGGATGCAGGTATATATGCTGCGCGTGCAGCTGTCCGTCTTGTGGAAGAGTTGCTAAATAATGAAACTGCAATTCAGCTGGAAGAGATCATCAGCGATCTGAAAGATATTTATAGAAGACAGCGTTTCGGGCCGAGTACGCAATCCATAATCGATGAGGCAGAAAGAAGAAATATTCCATGGCGAAAGCTGGATCATGGATCATTGATCTTACTCGGTCAGGGATGTAATCAAAAAATGGTGCGAGCCACAGAGGTCTGTACAACAAGCTCAATAGCCATAGATATTGCACAGAACAAGGAAAGAACAAAAAAAATACTTGCAAAAGCATTTGTTCCTGTGCCCCGGGGTGAACTCGTGTATACCGTAGAGGACTTGTATGAATCAATTGAGAATATCGGTTTCCCCTTAGTTGTTAAACCACTCGATGGAAATCACGGCAGAGGTATCACAACAGGAATAAAAAGCATCGAAGAAGCCGTGAATGCTTTTAAACTTGCAAGTCATATTTCCGAAGATGTTATTATCGAACAGCATATTGATGGAAATGATTATCGGTTTCTTGTCATTAATTTTAAGCTCGTAGCCGTTGCGAAAAGAACGCCTGCAATGGTAATGGGTGATGGTGTTTCAACGATTCAGCAACTGATTGATGAAACAAACGCGGATCCGAAACGTGGTTACGGTCATGAGTCTATACTTACAAAGATCGAAGTGGATGACATCACGATAAAGAGATTAATACATCAGCATCTGACTCTTGATTCCATTCTTCCGATCGGAGAAATGTTTTTTTTAAAAGATACTTCAAACCTGAGTACGGGCGGAACTGCTACAGATGTTACGCATCTCGTGCATCCGCAAAACAGGTTCATGGCGGAGCGTATCGCACGCCTGATCAATCTGGATATTTGCGGAATAGATGTGGTTGCAAAAGATATCAATATTCCGCTCAACGAAAATACAGGAGCAGTAGTGGAAGTTAATGCAGGTCCCGGTTTCAGGATGCACCTTTCGCCCTCTAAAGGTCTCGCACGAAATGTTGCTGCGCCCGTTATAGATATGCTTTACCCAAATAACGCGCCGTCGCGTATTCCGATTGTTGCAGTAACAGGAACGAATGGAAAAACGACGACGACCAGGCTCATTGCTCATCTCGCCAGCGCTGCAGGACATAATGTTGGATATACGACAACTGATGGAATCTATATCAACAATACACCTGTATATTATGGTGATTGCAGCGGACCGGAAAGTGCCGCTACCATTTTACGCGATCCTATTGTTGATTTTGCAGTGCTCGAATGCGCGCGCGGAGGAATACTGAGGACAGGGTTGGGATTCGATCATTGCAATGTCAGCATCGTCACAAATATTACTGAAGATCACCTTGGGATTGATGATATAGAAACGGTTGACGATCTCGCAAAAGTAAAGCTTGTTGTTCCTGCAAGTACATTCAAAGATGGTTACGCAATACTGAATGCAGATGATGATCTCGTGTATGCAATGAAAGATAAAGTAGATTGCAATGTTGCATTGTTTAGTTTGAATCCGGATAATGAGCGTATTAAAACGCATTGTGCAAATGGCGGCTTGACTGCATTTATTGAAAAAGATTATTTCACGATCTGTGACGGAGAATGGAAAACGAGGATTGCAAAAATCAAGGAGGTACCGCTTACGTTTTCAGGAACAGCGGAATGCATGGTGAAAAATATTTTACCTGCAATACTTGCTGCATATGTCACTAAAATAGATAAGGATAGTATTTGTAAATCATTGAATGCTTTCGTGCCGTCGCCGCAATTTACTCCGGGAAGGATGAATATTTTTAAATTAAATAAATGCACAGTGATGGTTGATTATGCGCATAACGAAGATGGTTTTAAAGAGTTGAAAAAATATGTGGATCATGTGGAAGCGCCTGTAAAGACTGGCATCATTGCCGCTACCGGTGACCGGCGTGAAAAAGATATCCGCAATGTCGGCTATTATGCTGCAAGCATGTTTGATGAGATCATTATACGCCACGATAAGGATAACCGCGGCACGCCGAATGAAGTCTTAACGAGGTTGCTGGAGGAAGGTATATCAATGGTAAATTCAGACTTGCCCATTACTGTAATTTCTGATGAATTTGAAGCAGTACAATATGCGATCGATCATGCAAAACAAGATGCATTTATTGTGGCGCTAACGGATGAAGTAATTAAAGTAATTGATTTTTTAACCAGGCTGCAGGAGTATGAATCCGGTGTTTCAAATCTTGCGTCAGTAAATAAATAAATTGTGATACCGAAAGGAAAATTACTTATCATCGGGGGTGCGGAAGATAAAGGAGATAAAGTAACGGATAGAGACGAGGGAAATCCGAATGTCCGGCACTTCGAGATTTTACAAGAGCTGTTGCCCTCACGCAAAAAAAAATTAGGTATAGAAGTCATTACCACTGCTTCACGGGTTCCCGGAGAAGTCACAAAAATGTATTCGTCCACTTTTAAAAAAATGGGATATGATAACATCGGTTATATGAACATCGAAAGCAAAATGGAAGCGCGTGATGAAAAAATTCTTAAGCGAATAGAAAAAGCAGGTACGATTTTGTTCAGCGGCGGTGATCAGTTCAGGATCGCATCAATTCTCGGGGGTACACCTGTTTCCGATTTGATCGCAGACAAGTATATACACGATAAAGATTGTATTGTTGCAGGCACCAGTGCGGGCGCCATGGTGCTTTCTAAAGTGATGATTGCAGGCGGACAGATCAGTGAAGCTTTATTTTTAAAAGATATGAAGACAAGTGCAGGCTTAGGTCTGCTTCACGATTGCGTAATAGACACGCATTTTATTAAACGCGGCAGGTTTGCGCGTTTAGCACTTGCTGTAATTACAAACCCGGGACAATTGGGAATAGGACTGGGAGAAGATACTGCGCTTATTATCACAAACGGAAGAGCTGCAGAATGCCGTGGTTCAGGAATGGTCGTTATTATTGATGGTAAAGATATTGCACAAACTAACATTGGAGAAGTGGAAGATTGTGATCCTGTATTCGTAGAAAACCTCCGCGTGCATTTGCTGTCAAGAGGATGCAGGTTTTCGATCACTGAAAGAAAATTTGGTCAGCTTATAAAAGAAAAAATAAATGGGAATGAAATAATGTAATTGTAATTTAACGCTCCAAGGAAGTAGGTAGACTAAAACGATGCCTCAATATATATATATATAATTATTTTAATATGGTAATTATGTAAAAGTGCATGCAAATTGTGTAAGTCACAGATTCGGCTTTTTATGCATATTTGTTTAAACCAAGCCGCTATGCAGAAATTCGTCTCCCAACAAGTATTTTTTTTTAATCTGTTTATCAAATGCCTTGTTTTACGCATTTATCTCTCCACCTTTTATTTATTAAAGGGTATCAAAGAACCACAGATTAAATAAGGTTGAATAAGGATTTAAATTTTATATCCTGACTGAAGTTCAGGATGAAGGTGTACGATGCGAAGGACGGCGAAAGCCGTCCTTCGCATTTAGATTACACATCCCAAATTTAATTTGGGATCTAAAAAGCTTAATCTAATCGATCTTATCCTAACTCGTTTGAGCATTGATTGCTTCGCCAATTCGCTTCGCTCATCAGGATCTAAAATGTTGGCATTCCCTTCTCCGGTTAATCAAAAGAATATCCTATAAATTCATTAGCCTATACATTTTTTTATTTCATGCAAATGTTGTAAGATTTTCTCTAAGTTATATAAAGAAAAAAATCTGCATCAGGTTGATATTTGTTTTTGAAATTTAAAACATGTGGGGGGAAGGCAGGTTGATTAATAAATCTGTCTTCCCGATTTTTCAAATAAAATGCAAACTATGGAAAAGACTAAAAAAAACACAGGCACGAAGAAAAGAGCAACATCTTCGGGGAAAAGTTCTACTGCTAAAAAAAGTAGCACAAAAAAAACTAACGGGTCACAAAATGGACATGAACAAAGAAACGGAGAAAACAAAAAATCAAAAGGCATAGCCGGTTTGATCAGCAATATAATGCATCCGTCGCGAACGGAGAGATCACTTGATGAATTATTTGAAAAAGGATTGAATGATGTCTACAGTGCGGAAAAGCAATTAATCAAGGCATTGCCGGAAATGGAAAAAGCGGCGGAAAATGAAACACTCAGAAAAGCATTTGCAACACATTTACGTCAGACAAAAAGACACGCAGAACGTCTTGAAAAAATATTTGAAAAAATGGATATTGGTAAAACGGGAGAAACCTGCAAGGCAATGGAAGGATTGATAGAAGAAGGAAATAAGATCATTGCAGAATTCCAGGAAAGTCCGGTAAGAGATTCAGCGCTGATCATTGCAGCGCAGAAAGTGGAGCATTATGAAATGGCTTCTTACGGTTCACTGGCTGAGCTTGCAGATGTATTGGGTTACAGGCAGGCGAAAAATTTGCTAGGTACAACATTGGAAGAAGAAGAACAAACGGATGAATTACTCACGGACATTGCAATGGATATAAATGATGAAGCATGCGAATTTAGCATGAGCATGGAAGAAGAAAGCAATAAGAGATAACCATAAAAAATAAGATCATGAGCGACGATAAAAATAAAAAAGATTTTCACGACCGGACAAGGATCAACGTGAACGAAAAGTATGAGCTTCAGTATTGGAGCGAAAAGTTTAATGTATCCCCGCAGCAGCTTAAAGCAGCGGTAGAAAAAGCCGGCGAAAGTGTTTCAGAAGTTGAAAAAGTATTGAAGAAATAACCAATACGTCATCTCGATCCGACGTGCATGATATTCATCATTTCGTATTTGCTATTCGTCGGGAGTGACCTTGCCTCTTAGAGAAAACTTTTAGAAGTCAGTATTTAGTTATAAAATAGCTTATCGATATTTTCAATCGCTATTTTATTAAGTCCCACTGAATTTGTGATCGCGGCACCTGCCAGTATGGTTTCTCCTTTAGCACTGTAACCACCACGATTGTAGGATGTTACCACTCCTTCGATAACCGTTCCGGAGGTCTCTACAATTTTTACTTTAATATCTTTTCCGTTTAAAAAGCTAAGCTTAGCCCCAAATAAATATTTGTTCTTGGTCTCTTTCATAATGAATTGTATTATTTGTGAATGTAGCGGGAACAGCCCCCAAGCCTATGACCGCTATCGGCGGATAAGCACCTTATTGGTACTCATCAAGATGAAGATACGAATTTTTTATGGGTTTTTAGTGGTTTTTGTGTTAAGTCTCATCACTATTGTGATTTGGAACTGTACTTCATCATCCTGAACTTGATTCTCGATCTAAAATGTAATAAAAAAAGGTTTTCATTTCTGAAAACCTCGTTTGTAGCGGGAACAGGACTCGAACCTATGACCTTCGGGTTATGAGCCCGACGAGCTACCAACTGCTCCATCCCGCGATGTGGAACAAAGATAAGGAAGTTATTGGATTTTTCAGCGTTAATTTTAATTAATTCACTGAAGATGGAGATATCTCACACGTAATAAATCACAACTTTTGTGCAATCACAAATTTTATTTTATTAAATTTAGTTACGGATTTTTTTAATTAAGAATTTAGATCACCTCCTATGAATCACAAAGCTGGCTATATTAATATCCTGGGCAAACCCAACGTCGGCAAGTCCACCCTCATGAACGCATTGATCGGAGAGCGTTTATCCATCATCACTTCCAAAGCGCAAACCACACGCCACCGCATTCTCGGTATTGTCAACGGAAGCGATTTCCAAATGATATTTTCTGACCTTCCCGGCATCATCAAGCCTGCGTATAAAATGCAGGAATCCATGATGGATTTTGTACGCACTTCGCTCGAGGATGCTGATGCATTTATTTACATGGTGCAGATCGGTGATAAGCCGGAAAAGCAGCCCGAGGAATACACCAAAATAAAAAACATGAAAATCCCGGTGTTGCTTTTGTTGAATAAAATGGATCTTGCGGAACATGATGAAGTGGAAACGGAAAGTCATATATGGGAAACCGATTTTCCCGGGGCGAAAGTCATGCCATTTTCTGCAAAGTTCAACTGGAATCTGGAAACACTGATGAAAGACATGCTCGATTATCTTCCCGAAAGCGAACCGTATTTTGATAAAGATGCATGGACAGACAGACCGGAGAGATTTTTTGTAACAGAGATCATCCGCGAAAAGATACTGATGAATTACAAGCAGGAAATTCCTTACAGCTGTGAAGTCGTGTGTACATATTTTATGGAAGACGGCGATATCATTAAGATCACTGCGGATATTTATGTGGAGCGCGAAAGTCAGAAACCGATCATTATCGGGAAGGGCGGAGAGATGCTGAAAAAAGTGGGCACACAAGCCCGTCTTGATCTCGAAAAATTCTTTGGCAAGAAAGTCTTCCTCGAAACATTTGTTCGCGTTTCGGATGACTGGAGAAACAATGAATCGATGCTGAGGAAGTTTGGGTATAGAGATTATTGATAATGATGAATGATGAATTTATTGTCGTCTCTTACTCATCATTTATCATTAAACATTCATCATTAAGGTTAAATCTCTGCATATTCTATACTACAACCGCCTAATACTCACCACAAATGCGTAAATTTGCAACTCGAAAAAAATTCATCATACATCATTCAACATTAAATATTGTCTTTCACCGTTGCTATAATTGGTCGTCCGAACGTAGGTAAATCCACCTTATATAATCGCTTGCTTGAAGAAAGGAAGGCGATCACCGACGATATCAGCGGCGTTACACGCGACCGCCAGTACGGCATTTCCGAATGGAACGGTAAAACTTTTAATGTGATCGATACAGGCGGGTTCGTATTACATTCTGAAGATGTTTTCGAAAAAGCGATCCGCCGCCAGGTGCGTATTGCCATCGATGAATCAGACCTGATGATTTTTATGGTGGATGTAACTACAGGCATCACAGATCTTGATGAATCTTTAGCGCAGGAATTACGCAAGACAAAAAAACCGGTGCTCGTTGCAGTAAATAAAGTGGACAACACGGAACGCTCTTATGCAGCCAATGAATTTTACGGGTTAGGATTTGAAAATTTATTTTCTATCTCTGCAATGAGCGGAAGCGGTACGGGAGAAATTCTAGATTTTGTTACGGAACAGATCCCTGAAGATATTGAGAATGCAGTTGACATTTATGCTGATCTTCCAAAAATTACTATTGTTGGTCAGCCGAATGTTGGAAAATCAACTTTACTGAATGCACTGGTAGGACAGGAGCGAAATATTGTAACGGATATTGCAGGTACAACCCGCGATTCTATTCACACGCATTATAATTTATACGGGAAAGAATTTTTGCTGATCGATACCGCAGGCATTCGCAAAAAAGCAAAGGTGCATGAGGATCTTGAATTCTATTCTGTCATTCGTGCAGTAAAAGCTATAGAAGAGGCGGATGTTTGTATTTTAATGATCGATGCTATTTCAGGAATTGAATTGCAGGATCTAAAAATTTTCAGCATCATCGAACAGCGAAAAAAAGGCGTTGTAATCTTAGTGAATAAATGGGATGCGATTGAAAAAGATTCAAAGACAATCCTCGAATTTGAAAAAAAGATAAAAGAAAAGATTGCACCGTTTACAGATGTACCGATCGTGTTTGGTTCGGCATTGGAAAAACAGCGTATCTTCCAGGCAATTGACAAAGTGCTTGAAGTATATAACAACAAGCAAATTAAAATCCCAACATCTCAGTTAAATGATGTGATGCTTGCGGAGATCGAAAAATATTTGCCGCCCGCTTATCGTGGAGAATACATCAAGATAAAATTTGTTACACAGCTCCCGGCAAAAACGCCGTCGTTTGCGTTTTTCTGCAATCACCCGGATTATATCCGCACGCCATATAAAAATTATTTAGAGAACAGGATGCGCGAGAAATTTAAGCTGACCGGTGTGCCGATCAATATTTTCTTCCGGAAGAAATAAAAAATTAACCACATAGATCACATAGAAAGTAAAGGTGGTTCCCAACTATCTGTTATGTGAAACTGGATTTCCTTAAATTTGCGAAAACAAGATTACTCAGGTAATATAGAAGGCAATTAAGTATGTAAACGCTTTCTAAAATAAGCTATGTGATCTATGTGGTTTATTTTTTAAACTCAATTAAAGCACGCTGTATCATTTTGTCATCATCCGCAGCAACACGGTAAAATCCATCAAGTTTCCAGAGTTGTCTTGCAAAATAAGCCTTTAACTTACTGCTTAAAAAAACTTCCGATTTAACGGTATACGATGCATCTTGCCTTTTCACCCCGTTTGCAAAACAATAATCCGTGAACTGTTTGTATAAGGCAGCATCAATATTAAAATCTTTATTGAATTGCTCAACGTTCGAGTATTTTGTAAATGCAGATTTATTGTCATTAAAATAATTATATGCAAATTCCTGCAATAAACTCAGCCCGTACACTTCACTCACAAAAGGATTATACATGCTCGTATCGAGCGGAATAAAAATATCCGGAGTGATACCGCCGCCGCCATACACTGTTCTTCCTTTAATAAGCGTTTTGAAAGTTTCTTTTTTATTTTGACGAATGCTGTCCGCATTAAATATTTCTCCTGTGGTATATCGCTTTGAAATATCTTCGTAGTAATCATTGACATTAGCTTCATACGGACGCTGAATAGATCTTCCGCTCGGCGTAAAATATTTTGCAACGGTTAAGCGTACAGAGCTGCCGTCGCCGAGTTCATATTCCTGCTGCACCAATCCTTTCCCGAAACTGCGCCTCCCGATGATAACGCCGCGATCCCAGTCCTGTATGGCTCCGCTGACGATCTCGCTGGCAGAAGCAGAACCTTCATCAATCAGCACCGCGAGCTTTCCTTCCTCAAATAATCCTGCTGCGCGCGCTTTATCATAAGTTCTCGGCATCGTTCTTCCTTCTGTGTACACAATGGTTTTATTATCGTCTAAAAACTCATCTGCGATCGCAGTCGCTTGTTCCATAAAACCACCGGGATTTTGACGAAGATCTAAGATCAATTTCTTCATGCCCTTATGTGTGAGTGTATCAAGTCGCACCATAAATTCATCATACGTCGTTTTTGAAAAACGGTTTATTTTTATGTAACCTGTTTGATTATCTAACATAAATCCCGCATCCACACTGTACAAAGGAATTTTATCTCTCTTAATAGTGTAAGACAATAATTTTTTACTTCCGTTCTTGAGCATCATCACAGTTACTTTGCTTCCCTTCGGTCCTTTTAATTTTTTCATCACCATTTCGTTAGTGATCTTTATTCCTGCAACAAGCGTATCATTTATTTTAATGATCTTATCGCCTGCAGAAACGCCGGCTTGTTCGGAGGGTCCGCCGCTGATAGGTGTGATCACCTGGATCGTATCTTTTACTATGGAAAATTCAATACCGATGCCTTCAAAATTTCCTTCCATAATCTCCGCTTCATGCGACATCATTGAAGGAGGAAGATATACACTGTGCGGATCGAGATCTTCGAGCATCCTTCCTATGGCATCATCATATAATTTTTGCTCATCAACAGTGTCTACGTATTTGGCGTCAATCAACCTTAAAATATAATCGAGTTTGGAGCTTGTTGCGGAGTTGTAAAAAACCTTCTGTTTAGCAGCGTTTCTCCCCTGAATTTTATAGCCTAAATATATTCCGCTGGCAAGAATAATGGAAAATATCAGCGGATAAAAAGCTTTATTATTGTTCATCCTGCAAATGTATAGTTTTCTATATAAAATGAATCTTAAATATCTCTAAAGATGAATTAATTGCCTCTATAACAATACACAATGCAATGCTGTTCATAAGGGAATCGTGTATAATATTTCACGATTATAAGGGTTAAATTCCGTAATATTGTGGATCAAAATTTAGTACATGAAATTTTTTGTTGATACGGCGAACCTGGCACAAATAAAGGAAGCAACGGAACTGGGCGTTTTAGACGGATGCACTACCAATCCGTCATTGATGGCAAAGGAAGGCATCATCGGTCAGAAAAATGTTTGGGACCATTATAAAAAAATATGCGAGCTGGTAGACGGAGATGTTAGCGCGGAAGTGATATCAACGGATTACAAAGGGATGGTGGATGAAGGCAAAAAACTCGCCAAGCTGCACAAGAATATTGTGGTGAAAGTGCCGATGATCCGCGAAGGAGTAAAAGCGCTGAAGTATTTTTCCGACAGCGGAATAAAAACAAATTGCACTCTTGTATTTTCTCCGGGTCAAGCGATCCTTGCTGCAAAAGCAGGCGCAACTTATTTAAGTCCATTCATCGGGAGATTAGATGATATAAATGTTGATGGCATTGAGCTGATCCACCAGATCCGCCATATTTACGATAACTATCAATTTAAAACACAGATCCTTGCTGCATCTGTTCGCAGTGCGCTTCATATTGTAAAGTGTGCGGAAGCAGGTTCTGATGTTGTTACCTGCCCGCTGTCTTCTATTGTGGGTTTATTTTATCACCCGCTTACTGATAAAGGATTGGCGCAGTTTCTTGCGGATCACGAGAAGGCGAATAAGAAATAATTTTAAATGATGAATGATGAATGTTGAATTACATTCCAATTAAGGCGACCATATTGTCTTTCATTTAATTTACAATTACCACTTCTCAATTTACAAATTCTAATTTATGTGTTGTATTTAGTTTTATACTTCTAAAATTCATACAGCATTCAACATACAACATTCAACATAATTTAACTACATCCATTTACTGAATTCAGCTCTCAGCTTATCATTCCATGGTTTTTTTAATCCTGTTTCAGGATCGGTTCCAACAATAATTGCATCGCCATGCGCGCATAATCCTTTCGACAAGCTTGTAACTTTCTGATGTACGGTAAAGCTTGTATTTCCTACTGCTTTAATGCCCACAGAAATTTCAATTTCATTTGGATAAATTAAGGGCTGAATAAAATTGCAATCGAGTTTTCCCACCACAATATAGACACCTTCATCCAGCAACATCTGCCATATTCCGGATTCATACATGAAGTGAACTCGCCCGGTTTCGAAATAACGAAAATAAATAACGTTGTTGATGTGATTGAATCCATCCATTTCACCCCATAATATTTCCTGCTTTACAGGGAAAGGGTATTTTATATTTTGTTCAACTTCTTTATGACTCATAAAATTATTTTCAACCTTCCACAAAATAATAAAGTCCTGTTCAGGAACAGGACTTTACATTGTAATTTTAAAATTAAACTTTATCTTTTTTCTTGACCGGTGAAACTCTTTCCGGTTTTTTATTCGTGTATTTCGCGTGATCTTTATCGAGATCATACATGATAGGAGAGGCAATGAATACTGATGAATAACATCCTACCACTACGCCGATCAGCATGGCGAATGCAAATGCTTTTAGTACTGATCCACCGAACAGGAACAAGATGAACACCACAATAAATACGGTGAACGCGGTGTTGAATGTTCTCGAAAGTGTACTGTTGATCGCTGCATTCATCGTATCCTTCATATCCGCGTTAGGTCGCTGTTTTAAATATTCACGAAGCCTGTCAAAGATGATCACGGTATCATTTAATGAATAACCGATGATCGTCAGTAATGCAGCAATGAATGTTGCATCCACTTCCATTGCAAACGGTACAATACCATGCAGCAAGGAAAACAATGCGAGAACAATAAATGCATCATGTGCAGTTGCAGCAATTGCTCCGACGGAATATCCGTATTTTCTGAAACGTACAAGGATATAAATAAAGATGACGAACAACGAAAAGATCGTTGCGAGGATTGAGCTTCGCTTAAAGTCGACAGAAATTGTCGGATCTACTTTTGTAGAGCTCATTTCGTTTACGCGTTTATATGTTTCCAGTGATGTATTTGGAATGAATTTCTGCAGTCCTTTAAATACTGCATTTTCCACTTGTGCATCCACTTCTTTTCCCGTTTTATTAATGAGATAAGATGTAGTGATCTTCACCTGGTTTGCAGATCCGAATTGTTTTACGATCGTTCCGTTGCCTAATGTTTTATCTAATGCATCACGGATATCATTTGTATTTACGCTCTTTTCAAAACGTATTTTATATTCGCGTCCGCCTTTAAAATCAATACCCATTTCAAATCCTCTTGTGAAGAAAGAAATCAAGCCGATAATAATTATAACTGAAGAGATCGCATAAGTAAATTTTCTCTTGCCAATAAAATCATAATTGATCCCGTGTAAAAAGTTTTTCGTCCACGAAGTTTGAAACTCCAGTGTTTTCTTTCTTTCCAGTCTTCTTTCAATAATAATTTTTGAAATTAAAAGCGCAGTAAATAAAGTGGTAAGGATACCGATGATCAGCGTGATCGCAAATCCTTTCACAGGTCCAACACCGATCCATGCTAATATAACTGCAGTAAGGAGTGTTGTGATATTTCCATCGAGGATCGCAGATAATGAATGCTTGAAACCATCCTGCACTGCTATATATAATCCCTTGCCTTCACGCAACTCCTCTTTCACGCGTTCATAAATAATTACGTTCGCATCCACAGCAATACCGAGCGTCAATACCAAACCTGCAAGACCGGGCAACGTAAGTGTAGAGCCGAATCCTGCCATCAAGCCGATGATCATAAATAAGTTGAGCAGCAATACTAAGTCAGCAACAAAACCTGCTGACGAATAAAAGAACAACATGAATATAACGATCAGCAAGAAGCTTACTCCCAATGAAATTAAACCCGCATGAATAGATTGCGCTCCCAACGACGGACCTACCAATTCTTCTTCGATGATACGTGCAGAAGCAGGAAGCTTACCTGTCTTCAAAACGTTTGCAAGGTCTGTTGCTTCCGTCACATCAAATCCGCCGCTGATCTGTGAGTTGCCTCCGTCGATCTCGCCGTTTACATGCGGCGCGGAATATACCTGCTGATCGAGAACAATTGCAACACAAGCGCCATTACCTTCTTTGTCTTTTACACTCGCTGCTTTACGCGTAAGATCTCTCCATGTTTTTCCGCCTATCGTATTCATCTGCATGCTCACAACTACTTGTCCGTTCTGATCATAATCCTGGCGAGCTTGTGTAACTACACTTCCATCCAAGGGAGCCTTGCCATCATTTGTATTTTTCTTGATCGCATAGATCGAATAGAATTTTTGCTTATCACCAAAAGATTTTGCGGAATATAAAAAGTCCACATCTTTCGGAAACACTGCGCGAACGTCAGGATTGCTTAGGTATTCCGTAAGCTTTGCCGTATCCAATGCGCTTACATAACCGATGACCGGTGAAGCCTGGAACTGGTTGTTGTTATCTACTGCAGGCTGCAGCACAGCGAACAATGGATTTTCATTTTTAAACTCTTCAAATTTTTTCGCCTGCGAAGTATCCTTCTTTGCATTCTTTCCACCTGTTAAAGGGTTCACTTCTTTTTTAGAAGACGAATCATTTTTTGCCGTGGAAGAATCCATAGCACCGGTTAATAAATTTTTTGCTTTTGAAACTGTTGCAGAATCTTTACCCAGATCTTTTTGTGTATCGAGGTAATTTTTCAAAGCTGTATTCGCATCGTTTATCGACTTTGCAATTTCCGTTGCTTTATATGTTTCCCAGAATTCGAGATTTGCCGTTGCCTGCAACAACCTGCGAACACGCGCAGGGTTGTCAACGCCAGCAATTTCTACTGTTATACGTCCTTTGTTCGGTTCCAGCGTTACTGTAGGCTGCTTTGTTCCGAACTGGTCTATACGCGATTGAATAATGCTGTATGTCCTGTTGATCGCATCTGCAGATTGCTTGCGGATAAATTTTTCAACTTTATCATCAGAACTTTCAAAATCAATTTCATCCTTATTATTTCTTGTTGCAAAAACCGAAGCCAGCTTATCATTCGGCTTTAATTCTTTAAATGTTTGAATAAATAAAGTCACATAGTCGTTGTTGCTCGACGTCATTTTTTGTTCAGCAAGATCAAGCGCTTTATTAAAATTCGGATCGCGGCTATTGTCTGATAATGACTGCAATAATTCCTTCAATGAAACCTGCAAGACCACACTCATCCCACCTTGTAAGTCGAGACCTAAATTAAGCTGTTGCTCCTTGCACGATTTGAATGTATTCCACAGATACACTTTTTCATTAGCGATAGAATCGAGGTAACGGTTTTTGTAACCGATCCTGCTTTGATGAACCGAATCTTCGTATAAAAACTGCGCTAATTGATTTCCCGGGTAGCGTTTCAGCGGATCCTGCAGGGGAATAGCTTTTTCAGCCAATGCAACTGCTTTATTTTCTATAGAGTTTACTTTGAATGTAAATGACAGGCAATAAATGCAAATCAATACTATTAATGCCGTTAAAATGACAAGCGCCGTTCTGGTACCTTTACCCATAAAATTGGTTTTTTTAATAAGGTGCGAATATACGTCTTTTAGACAAAAACCGGAAATGATTAATGCACATTATGTTATAAACCAACTAATAAATAACGATTTTTTGCATGTGCTGCTCGTCATTCACCATAATTGCTTTGATAATGTATACATCCTTAGGGAGAAAAGTGAGGGAAAGTGTATTTCCCGGATGGTTAAATGTACGGATGAGCGAACCGATAGAATTGTAAATGTCGAGTTGGCTGATTTCTGTATTGCTTTGATTTATAATGTTTAACTCTCTTTCGCTGACATTAAACCTTAAAGTCGGTCCCGCAATATTATTACGTATTCCGGTAGCAATGGCATTTAGCTGGATGTTCACGGTATCGATCTTTCCATTTATCATGGTAGCCGTAAAAAATTTGGTGATATAGCCGGCTTTTTCCGCTTTAAACATAAACGTGCCTGATCTGGGCGTTCCTGTTTTGTAAATGCCGTCCACTGTGGTTTGCGCAGAAATGGTCGTATCTGCAAAGCTGATCTTGGCAGTGGGTATAGGCTGGTTCGTAAGTGAGTCGGTAACTACTCCCTGTATTCTGGCTGCACGCACATATGTTGGCCTTACCACAAACAAACCTGCGAGCATATCGCTCAACGTCATCAATCCTGATTTATAAAATCCATAAGCTCCCCAAACACCGAATTCATCATTGGTTATTAAGGGCTGGGTATCGTAATAACCTACAGTGATCACATTTGTCGGGTCGGAGGCGTCGAAAATGGCGACACCATCTGAATAATAAGAAAGGATAAGAAAATCATTCTTCACGTGTACATTATGCGCGATCTCGCGATTGGTTGGATTTACTTTGAATTCGCAGAGCTGATGAATATTATTGAAATCTGAAATGTCGTACGCTTCAACAGGCAAATTGGTTTTTTCGTGAGTAAGAAACATTGTTTTGCTATCATCGGATAACCAGATGTTGTGCGGATAAGTATACGGTGTCGGGAAATCCTGCAACTTGACCGGATTTGCTTTGTCGCGGACATCCCATATAGTAAACCTGTTGTTATAAATATGCGCCTGGAACATTGTGTCGTTTCTTACATAGCAATCATGTATATAATCGGTAGTATTTCCAAAGGGAGAAGCAATATATCCGGCAAAAACAGGGTGCATCGGATCGGGTTTGAGATCATAAATCACGGTGCCATTATTAGCACTGCCGTTGATGTACACTTTTCCTCCGTTCAAATATAAAAATCCTTTTTCATCAATAAATAAAGAGTGATTGCGAACAATAAACTCATTCGGAGTGGAGCCTTTGAATGTGTCAACCTTTCCGTTCGGGATCTGGCTGAGATCGTAAATTAGTACACCTTCCGTATTTATAGTATCATGGTTATCTTCAGTGATGTATGCGTAATTTTTCCAGGTCTGGCATTCACGCCAGGACCCCTGCTTGCCATTAATAAACTTGACTTGTGTTGGTGAAGCGGGAATTGTTATATCCACTATGGATAATCCTGTTGATGTTCCGACCAGCGCATATTCTTTATTGTTAATGGTATCTGAATATCCCCAGCTTCCGGATAAATTTTGTCCGGGATAAGTTTTGTTGCTCAGCGCTTTTATATTGTATTGCGCATGGAGTTGAGAAAAAATTACAAAACCAATTGCTAAAGAAAATATTCTTTTCATGAAATTAAAACTAAGGTGTTACGAGAGAAAAAATACCGTTTCCGTATTTGTAAAGATATAAAAAGGAATTGTCAAAATAATCAACGCCGCCGCCTTTATTTAAAACCGGCTTGAACATAAAACGCGATTGTATATTATCGCCGTCCATGCTCATGTAGCTGCTGTTTTCCTTAAGGCTTTGTTGCTTATCCAGCATATTAAATAAATGCAGCATAAGATCGTATCCCTGGTTTACAAATTCATCAGGTTTTTTCTTGCATCGCTCTTCAAATTTTTGAGCAAACACTTTGTAATTAAAGTTCTCCGTATTGTACGGTGAATACGAATAAACGGTGTGAGGATAACGCGAATCAGTTAAGCCCTTTGCGGTTTTCGGAACAGAAGATAAAAATATATTCAATTCATTTTTTATCGATCTGAGTTTTGATAAGACCGGCTTCACGTAAGCATCTTTCGAAGAGTAGATAAAGATGACGCGTTCACTTACGGTATCCTGTTTATACATTTTTTGCGCGATATCATTTGTGCTTTGTAAGGAAGTGTAAATTATATTCGAACGGTTGTAATATTTTTCCGCTACGTTTTTTAATGTGATGATACTTTCTGAAGAATCTTCTGCATCGTAAATAACTTCCAGCGCTTTATCCGGAAATTTTGATTTGATCTTTTCGATCATAAAAGGATATTCCGTTTTTAAAGATGGATACGCGTTGAAATAAAAAGGATTATCCTTTATATACATCGAGTTTGCAAAAGGCGAGATCAGCGGCACCTGGTTTTTCTTTGCATAGCTGGCGGCTAACGGTAAATTTTTAAAATAGATCGGACCGATAATATAATCCACGTTTGGAAAAGGTTTCTGTTTGAACAAGGAAAGGATCGTTGCGGAATCATTTTTATCATCCACGAAATAAACATTCGTCTTTAAATTTTCACTTACGAATTTTTCTCTTGCCATCATACAGCCGGTATAAAATGCTTCTGCATTTCTTGTATCCGTACTGAGAACTTTTGTGGTGTCATCAGCATAAACATTTAATGCGATCTGGTCGAGATTGAAAGGAAGTATCACGGCGATATTGTACACTTTACCACCTTCCGTTTTTGTTCTTGGCTGTACCGGAACTTCAATATCGATGGCAGTAGGTTTCCTTGTTAAGGAGTCTTCCTGCGCTGCCGTTGTATTCTTTTTCTTTGGCGTAATGGGAACAACTTCTGTTTTTTGTATTCCCGATTGCCTCGTTCCGCAAGATGTTATAACAACGGAAACGATGAAACAAATTAAGATCTTATTCCCACTCAATAGTTGCCGGAGGCTTTGAACTAATGTCATATACTACTCTGTTTATACCTTTTACGTTATTAATTATCTCGTTCGATACTTTTGCTAAAAATTCATACGGCAGATGGCACCAGTCAGCTGTCATTCCATCCACACTTGTTACGGCACGCAAAACTACAACATTTTCGTAAGTTCTTTCATCACCCATTACACCAACACTCTGAACCGGTAAATACATGACGCCGGCTTGCCAGACTTCGTTGTATAAATTAGCTTGCTTCAGGTTTTCAATAAAAATATGATCCGCCTTTTGCAGGATCTCCACTTTTTCAGCGGTAACATCTCCAAGGATGCGAATTCCTAAACCCGGTCCGGGAAACGGATGCCTGTTCAAAATAAGCGGAGGTAATTCCAACGCTTTTCCGACGCGTCTCACTTCGTCTTTAAATAACCTGTTCAAAGGCTCAATAATTTTCAAATGCATTTTTTCGGGCAAGCCGCCGACGTTGTGATGCGATTTTATTTTAGCAGACGGACCATGCACGGAAACAGATTCTATCACATCGGGATAAATGGTTCCCTGTCCGAGCCATTTTACATTTTCGTGCTGCAGTGCTTCCTGCTGAAAAATATCTATAAAAACTTTTCCTATGATCTTGCGCTTTGTCTCCGGATCTGAAACACCTTTCAATTCAGAATAAAATATTTCCGCCGCATCAATTCCTTTTACATTTAATCCAAGATCTTTATACGAATCCAAAACGGTATCAAATTCTTTGTAGCGCAGCAAGCCGTTATTCACGAAAATACAATACAGCTGTTTGCCGATCGCCTTATGCAGCAGCAGCGCCGCGACGCTCGAATCTACGCCGCCGGACAAACCAAGTACAACATTATCACTTCCAACTTTTTTCTTTATATCATTCACTGTTTCTTCAATAAAAGATAATGGCGTCCAGTCCTGCGTGCATCCGCAAATATTCACGACGAAATTTTTTAGCAGTGTTGTGCCTTCAGATGTATGCGTAACTTCCGGGTGAAACTGGATCGCGTATATTTCAGAATTTTTTTCTTTGAACGCTGCAACAGGAATAGAATCGGTTGTTGCGAGCAATTCAAATTGTGGAGGAAGCTCTAACACAGAATCGCCGTGACTCATCCACACCTGCGATTTCGAAGTAATATTTTTAAAAAGCTTGTTGGTGGGTTCTACAAAATCTAAATAAGCTCTGCCATATTCGCGTTTCGATGAGCGCTCTACTTTTCCATCATAAACATGTGCAAGATATTGTGCGCCGTAACAAACTGCAAGCACCGGCAACTTATATTTTTCGATAGTTTCTTTAATTGGGAATTGCAGCGCATCATCTTGTAAAACAGAAAAGGGTGAACCCGACAAAATAATGCCGTTAAAATCTTCTTTTAAAACTTCGAGCTGGTTGTAAGGATGGATCTCACAGTAAACATTCAGTTCGCGGATCCTGCGTGCGATGAGTTGCGTATACTGGGAACCGAAATCAAAAATGACAATTTTGGAATGCATTTGCGAAAATACGAGTCATAAGTCAAAAGTTGTAAGTCAACCGTAAAAAGTTACCAAGAATTTATGATTTATTAATTATTGAAAATTAGTTGTGGCTATAATTTGAATATTGAAGGGGATATATCTATTTTTATTGAAATTACATTCATGAAAATTTTACTTATTTGCTTGTTTTCCCTGGCATCTGTTTCTTCGATATTTGCTGAGGCAAAGATCATTATTGCAAGCGGTCTTGACGAAAAAAACATGCCAAAGGACAGGCTGACAGAAATTCCTTTGGACAAGGACAAAGAATATATCATGTTTGTATACGATGACGCGAATGTTCCTTTTGGCGCGGAAAAAGTATTCTTTGAGATCAATATTTATAATGATGAAACAAGTAAATATGAATACTCAGCTAATTATACTGTTGATGTAAAACCGGACTGGGGCTATTGTTTTAAAGGAGTTTTGTTTAATGTTCCGATGAAAGTTAAGATAAGGGTTTTTTCAGACAAGGGAGATTTAGCTACAAAATATATTGACGTGGTAAAATGAATCGGTTTAATATTTTCCTGTTAGGGCTAGATATACATTATACAAAATAACGGGCGGCAACAGCAACATCGATAAGGTAGAAAAGATCCCGCCAATCAGACTCCAAAAAAGAAAAGAAAGTATATCTCCTGCGGTGGGCTTTATTTGCTGACCGAGCGGCGGCAAATGTAAAAGTTCCTGCAATTTTTCCACCGACATGTTTAATGCGGCTTCATCAGTGATCACATCACTATATAAATTTTGCGACCTCCTTCCTTTTACAAACGCTTTAAATATATTTGGAAGGTTAAACCAGAAGCCGTATAACATCCCGTAAAAATCCAGTATCCATGCAGCCCAATATTTATTGCAACCCGAAGCGATTTCCCAGCTGCTGATCTCTGTCTCTCCCTTAAAATTGCTTTTATAACCGGTGATGATATGATGGATGTCGTGCTTTAACAAAGCCTTTCTTCTTGTATCGGAATTCGGAATGTAGATGTAAATATTTTTTGTGAATTCGATTTTCACTTTTGAATCTTTTACTCCGCCGTCGGTTTCTAAATTATACTTTTCATAAAATGTTGGAAGCAATTCTTTCGGCGTATTTTTTATTGCAGATTCCATTCAATAAAATTACGATATTTGTTTTCAACTTAACAGTAAATTATGGTAATCTGGAAGACAGAAATCGATATAGCTGTATTACAGCAGCAGCGCAAAGGAACACTAGTAGAGCATTTAGGAATTGAATACGTGGAGATCGGTGATGATTTTATTAAAGCAAAAATGCCGGTTGATAACAGGACAAGACAGCCGATGGGATTGCTGCATGGCGGCGCGAATGTGGCGCTTGCAGAATCGCTGGGAAGTATGGGTGCAAATATGTGCCTAGATAATTCAAAGGAATATGCGCTTGGTCTCGATATCAATTCCAATCACATCCGCGGTGTTCGCGAAGGCTTTGTTTTCGGAGTTGCGAAACCTATACATATCGGTGTGAAAACACACGTCTGGGAAATTAAAGTGTATGATGAGAAGGAAAGATTGGTGCATATTTCGAGGTTGACAATGGTAGTGTTGCAGATAGGTGAAAGGTGAAAGTAAAAAGGTGTAAGTAAGTACACATTCAATTTTAATTAAAAAATTCTTAATTACAATGTCTCTTGAAATAATAGATTACCATCCTGAACTCCGCGAGCATTTTACCGCGCTGAATATAGAATGGATATCCACTTATTTTATTGTGGAACCTCATGATAGAGAACAGTTGGAAGATCCGGAAGAATATATTTTATCAAAAGGAGGAAGGATATTTTTTGCAGAATACGAAAATAAAATTATTGGTACCGTGGCGATGATAAAAATTTCAGATACAACTTACGAGCTGGCAAAAATGGCTGTATCACCTGCATATCGTGGCTTAGGCGCAGGATTGAAATTGGGAGAACATGTAATTGCGGAAGCAAAAAAACTTGGATGCACTTATTTGTTTTTAGAATCCAATCAAAAACTAACTCCTGCATTAACGCTGTATAAAAAGCTCGGCTTCATCGAAGTGCCCGTTGGAGATACGCCTTATGAAAGAGCGAATTATAAAGGAGAAATGTATTTGTGAGAAAAGTCCACCGTCAACAGTCCACGGTCCTACAGTACGCGTATTTTTAACTCATTATGCAACCCCTATACCTAAGGGGACTGGCATATTCCTAATTTTTGATTCAACATTCATCATTTCTTTATTGCATCATTAATAGCTTTCCCAATACAACCACTCGGCATTTGAATATGTAATAATGATGACAGCGTAGGAGCGATATCTGTCATATATACTTTTTCAAAAGTTTTTCCCTTACTGATTCCGTTTCCGTAAAACAGCAATGGAATATGGGCATCATATGGACTCCAGATGCCGTGTGTTGTGCCCTTGCCGCCATAATCTTCAATATAACCGGGCTTAAACAATACAATAATATCGCCGCAGCGGTTTGGATAATATCCGTTGATCAGCTGTTGTTTTAATTCTTGCGGAAGCATTGCATTTTGCAGATTTGCATATTCAAAAACCCTGTCGATGCCGTTTTGCTGTTCTAAAAATGCAATGGAAGTTTGTATAATCTTTTCTTTATCCAATTCTTTTCCCGCGATGCGCGAATAATCGAAATACAATTGATAATTTTCCATCATCATGCACAAACTATCTGTTCCATAAACTGCTTTTAATTTTTCATTCAGTTGCGTTTCAATTTTTGAAGCATCGATCAAGCCATTCGGTAAATGATGCTTTTCCAGGAAGGCGGGAATATGCGCAACACCGTGATCTGCCGTTAAAAAAACCGTATAGTTTCCAATACCGACCTGCGTATCTAAAAATTTTAAAAAATCCCTGAGATCTTTGTCCAGCCGGAGATAAGTATCTTCGGTTTCTACAGAATTCGGACCAAATGCATGTCCAACATAATCTGTGGAAGAAAAAGAAATGGCAAGAAAATCTGTTATTGCATCGCTTCCCAGTTGTTCATGTATTAAAGCTGTTTTCGCAAAATCAAATGTGAGTGAATTGCCATAAGGTGTACTGCGGATAATACCGTAATTTTTTTTATCCGAAAATCTTTTCAAATCGTAAGGGAAATGTTTCTGATCATCACCGAAAGGCAAATTTTCATAGCTGTTAGCATCTGCATCACTTTGAATATAAGTATTCAACGGATAAAGTGTATTCCAGTTTTTTTGATAATAATTTGTTACTGCGTTGGATGAATTAAAATCGGTTACCCATTTTGGTAATTCTTTTAAATAATAAGTGGATGAAATAAAAGTTCCTGTTTTATTATCGAACCAGTACGCCGCATCCGCGCTGTGTCCCGCAGGTAAAATTGCGCCCCTGTCCTTCAGCGCGATCCCGATCACCTTTGCTTTGAAATTTGTTGCGAGTTTCAATTCATCGCAGATCGTAGTCACCAGCATATTCCTCGGGCTCATCTGCCCGTTGTCATCAGCAGCGCCTACCGTTTGCACGGTTTTATCTTCACTGCAGTATAAAGATTTTTTCACCGCATAATCATAAAAATTATTTCCTGTAATTCCGTGAATCGCGGGAACACTTCCCGTATAAATGCAGGTATGCCCCGCAGCAGTGACAGTAGGTGTGTACGGAATAAATGTATTCTCGCAATTGAATCCGTTTTGCATCAGCCGTTTAAATCCCCCAGCAGAATAACGGTCGTAATAACGATATAAAAAATCCCACCGCATCTGGTCGATAACAATTCCAACCACTAATTTCGGTGGACTGTTTTGTGGTAAAACTTTAGGTGCAGTTTGAGCTTTCGAAAAGTTTATAATGAAAATAAAAAACAATAAAAAAGAAATAAATTTTTTCATGCGAAATAATTTATTGTAAGGTAATCATAAGCTGTTATTATTTCGCATCACTTTTGCTTTTACTCCAGCAAAGTCATACTTCACTTGCAGCGCTAACTGCTAAGTTTAGTGATTGCATGACTCTTTCACTTCTGATGTTGGATGGATAACCCGCCGAATAAAATAAATAGAAATCCTAAAACTGCAAAGAATAATTGCAATGGCGAAAGATCCGTAACAAGAATAATTTCTGTGATCATCCATGCCAGTAATATCATCCCCTGCAGGAGAATGAGGTACGGATAATATTTGTATTTCACAATTACCAGTATTGCTATGACCACACTCACCACTCCGTTAAAAATGGTGAGGATCAATCCGGGAATAAAATAAGATTTAAATGCAGTACTATTTAATTCATGAATTGATAAATGGATACTGTTTCCTGTAGGATCTATCATCAGCATAATGCCTCCGTAAAATGCGGAAATGCTCAGAAAGAGTAACAATGGAATAGAAATGAGGCGGACGATCTGCAATGTATATGGTTTAGTGCGAACATAAAATACGATCATTTTCCCGAACAGGCAAATCTATCGTTTGAAAATTCCTTGTTCGGTGGTGATTTTCTTTAAATCACTTTATTTTTTATCTTCACATCATGGCAGGCAATACATTCGGACAGATCTTTCGCATTACAACATTCGGGGAAAGCCATGGTGCAGCCTTAGGTGTAATTATTGACGGTTGTCCTGCAGGTTTAAAAATAGATACTGCGTTTATTCAATCCGAATTAGACCGGCGCAAACCGGGTCAATCCAATATCGTTACACAAAGAAAAGAGAAAGATGAATTTGAGATCTTGTCGGGAATTTTTGAAGGCGTGACACAAGGAACTCCGATCGGAATTATTATTCGGAATGAAGATCAGAAATCGAAAGATTACGAGCATATCAAAGAAAGCTATCGTCCGTCTCATGCCGATTTTACTTATGATTCAAAGTACGGCACACGCGATCACCGCGGAGGCGGAAGAAGCTCGGCACGCGAAACCGCCATGCGTGTAGCTGCTGCCGCAATTGCAAAACAATTACTAAAACATTTTGGAATTGAAGTGTCTGCATACGTTTCTAAAGTTGGACATTTAAAACTGGAGAAAGATTATTCGCAACTTGATCTTTCTAAAACAGAAGAAAATATTGTGCGGTGTCCCGATCCGGAAACAGCAGAGCAAATGATTGAATTGATAAAAAAAGTCCGCAAGGATGGAGATACCATTGGCGGCACAGTAAGTTGCGTCATAAAAAATGTTCCTGTCGGTTTAGGTGAACCCGTATTTGATAAATTGCATGCTGATCTCGGCAAGGCAATGCTGAGCATTAATGCCTGTAAGGGTTTTGAATATGGCAGCGGGTTTGCGGGAACGGAATTACTCGGTAGTCAGCACAATGATCTTTTTATAAAAGAAAATGATAAAATAAAAACAAAAACAAATCATTCCGGTGGTGTACAGGGTGGCATCAGCAACGGAATGGATATTTATTTCAATGTTGCATTCAAACCTGTCGCAACAATTATGCAGGAGCAGGATTCAGTAGATAAGGAAGGCAACGATGCAAAGGTGACCGGCAAAGGACGCCACGATCCGTGTGTGTTGCCGCGTGCTGTTCCGATCGTGGAAGCTATGGCAGCGCTGACACTTGCTGATCATTTGCTGCGCCATCGCAACAGTAAATTGTGACCTTTGATTCACATGATTTCAGAAAATTTATTGAAGATAAAATGTTGTTATTGCAAAATAATTCGCTGTGTTATTGCATTATCATCTGTCCTGACGATAATAATATATTCTCCTTTTGATTCTGCCGCGAGATCAATATTTAACTGCAAGTGATTTTGATCATTTAAATTAAATGCTTTCACCATTTCACCCTTCATATTATACACGGTAAACGTTTTTAAATTTTCTTTTTCGTTTGTTATATTGAATTGAAAAATTCCGGAAGATGGATTTGGAAATACTTCCAGCCTGAGATCATTTTTATTTTGTTTCGTGAATGTTGCAGTTGAACAATACGCAACATTATCACAAACAGTTTTAACCGAAGTTGACCACCGGAGATATGCAGCATTTTTCCAGCTTCCGATGGCATTAGGCAAGCCAATGCCTGAAGAATAAGGGGCTCCGATCAATGTGGTTTCCGGTAATGTTGTAAATCCGCCGGGTAACGTAGTTCCATGCTGGTTGTTTCCATATTGAAAATTAGATCCAGTTAAAGAATAATTTCCAAGCAAAAATCCGGTGTTTGTGATTTCATTTCCTACGAAATTCATTTTATCTCCCGCACCGGAATTCATGATGATGCCATAATATTCCGCCCTGTTCCTGAAGAAAGTATTGTACTGTCCGTTCTTGCTGTGTGAATTATCGATGATGAGATTCTGGCAGATATTTCCTTCCACCAAATTTGTAAAATTATAATTGCCGTGAAAAACAATATCGCCTGATGCATCCGGCGGCAACGCGCTTTCCTGCCAGTATTGTTCACGCGAATAATTATACGCCGCCACATTACCGTTTACGCCTGCCTGGAATAAAATGCAATGTCTTAAATGTTTCAGGATATTATCGTAAACAAGATTTTCTCCCGAACCGAACTGCATCACAACGCCGTAACCCTGTCCGCCGCCACCATAACGAAATGCATCATGAATATAATTTCCGGAAACCGTACACTGCGTTGTGCTCTGTAAAACAATATGTCCGAAGTTCGTATTATGCGATTCAATTCCTTTTACCCAGCAATTCGCAGCGATATTAAAAACGATGTTGCTGGTTTGTCCTGCGGTAGTATCTATTCTACGCATAGATAAACATTCTATACCCACATTTTTTACAGGCAGGGTTTTTACTAAAACAGGATTTAAGGAAGCCAGGAAAGTTAATCGCAAAGGTTTTTGAAAAGTGATATTGTTTCCGCTGATGTTTACAATTTTTACCATCTGGTATAAAAAAGGAAATGCCCAGGTGGATGCCGGATCCATTAAAGTGTTGCCGTCTTCTTTTACCAGCGCGTAATCGCCAATGGTAAAAGCTGCCGAGGATGCGACTGTTACTGTAGATGAATCTTTTTTGTATCCTGATAAAATAGGTGAAGTGAGATCTGTATTTCTGCCCGATGCAGTAATAAAATCGCTGTTGCCATTCAGGTTAAAAAACAAATGCGTTTTGTCACTGCCTTGTCCTCGTAAGATCGTATTGGATGGCAAAACAATAGGATGGGTGAAAAGAAATTTTCCTTCCGGAATACATACTACGCCATCGCCGCTGAGCGCAGCCACTGCAGCATTTAAAGCTGCTGTATTATCTGCACTACTGTCATTCTTTCCGCCAAAATCCATGATGGAAACAATATGCGCGGGAAGTGGGTAACTTCCCTGTACACCGGGATTAGACCAATCGGTACGCAAACTATCTTGAATAGTTCCGGAAAAGGATAATAAATAACACGTAAACAGGAGGAATGTAAAGCTCTTTTTCATCCACTAAAATTAGGTCTTTTTAGTAAATATTTTTTTTGATTTGTTGGAGGCATGTTAATAAGTGAATTGGTATAAAGACTCGTCAGTAACTGACAGGTTAAAATTTGTTAATTAAATTTTGGAAAAAATAAAAAATACACTTACATTGTAGGTCTGAAATTTAAGTTATTTTGGGGAATATAAGTTAAATTCAAAATTATCAATGAGTTATGCAACTAGCCTACAGGCTGGTTAAAGTGGTCCCAACAATTTACAATTTTATAAATTCTTAAGTATGGAAAAGAAATACACAAGTTTTCTTCGATTAAGTATCCTTATCGGATCAATTTATTTTTTGCCACACAATCTGAATGGGCAGACTTACGCATCACCTGAATTAAAAGCAAAGGTTGAAAAGGAAGATGCTGCAAAAGCTGCGAAGACTGGTATCGTAAAATCTAAATCAGCGCCGGAAGCAAGAGAAGATGAAATGAAAAGAGCGCCTTTTGATTTTAACCTGCTTCAGGGAATATATCGCTTGCAAAAAGTAGAAGCGATAGACCATAGTGGAAAGCATACCGCTGAAGAAATGAAAAGGTTTACGAAGGAAGCAGAAGGTGAATTCGCCGCACGTGATTGGGCTGTTAATATGGATAGATCGATAATTTATTTTGTGCGGAGGAATGATAATACAAACTACAGGTATATCAATTTTTACAGGCAAGGAAAATATATGCTTGAAACAGGATGTACAAACTGTGAAGAAACAAAATTTGAAATAATAGAAAATACCAATCAAGCCTTGGTATTGGAACTCAAGCCACAAGATGAGGGACAATATTTTATGTACCGCTTTACTTTTAAAAAATAATAATTTATTGCTATGAAAAATATATACATTATTTTATTGCTGACACTTTTAAGCAAATTTTCTTTTGCTCAATTGGCAAATGTTACTTATTCTGTTAAAACAGTAAATGTTACCAGTCATGAAAATGCTATTACCGGAGCATGTTGGGAAGCAGGGGGAGAAGAATATACAGCCTTTTTAGCTTCATGGGACGATGTAAACGGTACCCAAGTAAGTACCAATTGCCAGACATGTGATAACAACGGGGATTGTGCTTATGCAGCTAATATAGCATTGCAAACCCGTTCTAATAATGCCTACGCTCTTGGATTTACTATAAACGCGTGGGAAGATGATAATGGCAGCAGGTGTGCTTTTGAAACCTGTTCGTTATGTAATAACGACGATTGCCAAAGGAATGAAAATCAATCTTATAGTTTCAGGGAAGGATCTTTTCCGAGTAACGGTGGTTATGCAGCTACACCTACTTATGGTAGTACGGGAGATCATACCTATTCATTTCAGTATACCTGGAAATATTCCGGAACTACAAATCTTCTGACACCAAGCTGCAGTGTACAATCTGCAGCATACAGCGCAAGTGCGATCCGTTCATGGTCAATAAATCTTACAGCCGGCACAACTTATAATTTCAATAGCTGTACCAGCCCCGGAGATACATATTTACGTATTTACGGTACTGACGGTTTTTCAATTGTTGGATCTAATGACGACGCGTGCGGAACTAATGGGTGGCTCTCATCCGTGAATTACACACCAGCATCTTCGGGAACTTATTATATTGAAATGGCAAATTGGGTTTCAGGAACCTTAAGGGGACCTTTAGCTAATGCCGGTACATTATCCTATTCCTTAATAGATAACCAGGCTCCAACAATTTCATGTCCTGCAAATATTTCAACAAATACCGCTTCAGGAACTTGTGCTGCAACAGTTTCTTATACGACACCTGTTGGAGCGGATAACTGTTCAGCAACAACAACACGCACAGGAGGATTGGCAAGTGGTTCTTCTTTCCCATTAGGAACAACAACGAATACTTTTAACGTAACTGATGGTGTTGGATTAACAGCCACATGTTCATTTACTGTAACAGTAAACGATGGACAAGCACCTTCTATTACATGTCCGGCGAATCAAACTATTTCGGCAACTTCGGGTACTTGCGCGGCAACTGCAACCTATACAGCGCCTGTTGGTACGGATAACTGTACGGGCTCAACAACAGCTCAAATTGCAGGTTCAAGCAGTGGTGCATCGTATGCAGTAGGCGTAACAACCAATACTTTCAGAGTAACTGATGGAGCAGGTAATTCAACCTCATGTAGTTTTACAATTACAGTAAATGATACCCAGGCACCGGCAATAACCTGTCCTGCTAATCAATCTGTATCCGCTGCAGCAGGTACGTGTGCCGCAACGGTTACCTATACTGCGCCAACAGGAACAGATAATTGCTCAGGCTCTTCTACTGCTAGAATCGCAGGCTTGGCGAGCGGAAGTTCATTTCCTGTCGGGGTTACAACAAATACATTTAGAGTGACGGATGCAAGCAGTAATTCCACTTCGTGTAGTTTCACGGTAACTGTAACGGATACGCAATCTCCTGCAATCACATGTCCTGCAAATCAGTCGGTAAATGCCGCAGCAAATACTTGCGCAGCAACTGTTAGTTACACTGCTCCTGTGGGAACGGATAATTGTTCCAGTCCTGTTACAATACAAACAAGTGGTTTGGGAAGCGGTGCATCTTATGCTGTTGGTGTTACAACAAATATATTTAAAGTGACGGATGCAAGCAGCAATTCAACCACTTGTAGTTTTACGATTACAGTAAATGATATTCAGGCGCCGGTAATTTCATGTGCAGGAAAAAGTGTTTCAGTAAACGCAGCAGCAAATACATGCGCTGCAACTGTGAGTTACACTGCGCCGGTTGGAACAGATAATTGTTCAGGTTCGATCACAACACAAACCGGTGGTTTAGCAAGTGGCGCATCCTATCCTGTTGGCGTTACAACAAACATATTTAAAGTAACGGATGCAAGTAACAATTCAACAACATGTAATTTTACAGTAACCGTAACTGATGCGCAGGCACCGGTAATTTCATGTGCAGGAAAAAGTGTTTCAGTAAACGCAGCAGCAAATACATGCGCTGCAACTGTGAGTTACACTGCACCGGTTGGAACGGATAATTGTTCAGGTTCGGTCACAACACAAACCGGTGGTTTGGCAAGTGGTGCATCATATCCTGTAGGTGTTACAACAAACATATTTAAAGTAACGGATGCAAGTAACAATTCAACAACATGTAATTTCACAGTGACCGTAACTGATGCGCAGGCACCGTCTATAATCTGTCCTGCAAATCAAACAGTTTCTGCAATAACAGGATTATGCGAAGCAACAGTTAGTTATACAACTCCGGTTGGAACAGACAATTGCTCTGGTGCAGTAACTACTCAGATTGCGGGTTTGGCAAGCGGTTCAACATATCCTGTCGGAGTTACCACAAATATATTCAGAGTTACGGATGCGAGCAATAATTCAACTACCTGTAACTTTACGGTGACAGTACAGGATAATGAGGCTCCGCAAATCTTTTGTCCCGGTGATGAACAATCCGGAAACGATGCAGGATTTTGCTCCTGGATTTTAACCTATAGTTCTCCTTCGGCATCTGATAACTGTTCAGGATATACGATAGCACAAACTACGGGACTTGCTAGTGGGAGTGCATTTCCTGTAGGAGTGACTACGAATACCTTTAAAGTAACGGCAACAAACGGGCAAACAGCCACTTGTTCCTTCACGGTGACCGTGTTTGATTTTGAGAATCCAACAATAACGTGTCCTGCTGATTTGAATATAGATAATGATGCGGGTATATGCGGAGCAGTGGTTGTATACACTACACCTGCGGGAACTGATAATTGCCCCGGTGCTTCAACGCTAAGGACAGCAGGACTTGCGAGCGGATCAACATTCCCAAGCGGCACAACAACGAATACATTTACAGTAACGGATGCATCGGGTAACTCCGCTGAATGCACA
>JAQBNI010000070.1 GCA_028288625.1 Bacteroidota bacterium
AAAATCACAATCAGGCTATCCGAATGTGAAGATCAACAAGAAAGTTGATCCTTCTATCATTGGTGGTTTTATTGTTGATTTCGGAGGTAAGTTATACGACAACTCTATCCGTTATAAATTGAATAAAGTGACAAAAGAATTATCCTTAAACTAAGATAAATAATAATACAATGGCAGAAGTAAGACCGGATGAAATATCAGCGATACTACGCAAACAATTAGGAAACGTTTCTACCGAAGCGGAGCTGGAAGAAATAGGAACTGTGCTGCAAGTCGGTGATGGCATCGCACGCATTTACGGTTTATCGCAGGTAAAGGCAGGAGAGCTAGTAGAGTTTGCTAACGGAATGAAAGCAATTGCATTGAACCTCGAAGAAGATAACGTAGGTGTGGTGTTAATGGGTTCTACCGACGAAATCAAAGAAGGAGATAGTGTAAAGCGTACAAAACAGATTGCGTCTCTTAATGTAGGCGAAGGAATGTTAGGACGTGTTGTAAATACATTGGGTCACCCGATAGATGGCAAAGGACCGATCAGCGGTGAATTATTTGCAATGCCATTGGAACGCAAAGCGCCGGGTGTGATCTTTCGTCAACCTGTAAACGAACCATTACAAACCGGTATCAAATCTATTGATGCAATGATCCCGATCGGGAGAGGTCAGCGTGAGTTGATCATCGGCGATCGCCAGACAGGAAAAACGGCTATCGCAATTGATACGATCATCAATCAAAAAGAATTTTTCGACAGGGGGGAACCTGTTTTCTGTATATACGTAGCATGCGGACAAAAAGCATCTACGGTTGCTAATATCGCAAAAACACTGGAAGAGCGCGGTGCAATGCCTTACACAGTTATCGTATCAGCAAGTGCGGCAGATCCTGCACCGATTCAATTTTACGCACCGTTTGCAGGCGCAGCAATTGGGGAATTTTTCCGTGATACCGGTCGTCCTGCTTTGATCGTTTATGATGATCTTTCCAAACAGGCAGTTGCGTATCGCGAAGTTTCTTTATTATTGAAAAGACCTCCGGGTCGTGAAGCATATCCTGGTGACGTGTTTTATTTACACTCCCGATTACTCGAGCGTGCAGCAAAGGTGATCAACAAGGATGAGATCGCACAGAAAATGAATGATCTTCCTGAATCTTTGAAAGGAAGAATTAAAGGAGGCGGATCGTTAACGGCATTGCCAATTATCGAAACACAAGCGGGAGACGTTTCCGCATATATACCGACAAACGTAATTTCAATTACAGACGGACAAATATTTTTGGAAGCAAACTTATTCAACGCCGGTGTGCGTCCTGCGATCAACGTAGGTATTTCCGTATCCCGTGTGGGTGGAAATGCACAGATCAAATCGATGAAGAAGGTTGCAGGTACTTTAAAACTTGACCAGGCACAATATCGCGAGCTGGAAGCTTTCTCCAAATTCGGTTCTGACCTTGATGCGGCAACAAAAGCGGTATTGGATAAGGGAAAAAGAAACGTGGAGATCTTAAAGCAGGCACAATATTCTCCCGTTGCTGTTGAAAAACAAGTAGCCATACTTTACCTCGGATCAAAAGGTTTACTAAAGAATGTTGCCGTAGATAAAGTACGTGCATTTGAAGATGATTTCCTCAGTGCACTGGAAGCAAAACATCCTGAAGTGTTGGCAGAATTTAAAAAAGGCGGATTGAGCGATGAAGCAACAGGAAAAGTAGAAGCATTGGCAAAATCTATGGAAGGAGCGTATGCATAAATGATGAATTATAAATGTTGAATGATGAATGAAATCATTTTATTCCTTCATCATCAACTTAAAAAATAAAAATTTGTAAATGATAAATGGTTAACTGTAAGATTCACTATTAAACATTCATCATTAAACATTCAACATTCTACAAGTGGGCGCAAATTTAAAAGAAGTAAGATTGAGAATGGCATCTGTGAAATCAACTACACAGATCACTAAAGCTATGAAAATGGTTTCCGCTTCCAAACTGAGAAGAGCCACGGAAAGAATTGTGCAGATCCGTCCTTATGCAAATCAATTAAATAAGATCTTACAAAATATCGCTGAAAATTTAGGTGGTGATATGAGTCTTTCTTTTGCACAGCAACGTCCGGTTCACAGAGTACTTATTGTGATCATTACTTCTGATAAAGGACTGGCTGGAGGTTTCAATTCCAATACGATTAAGTCTGCAAAAATATTGATGAAGGAAAAATATCCCGAGCTTACTGCAAAAGGTAAGGTAGATATTTTAACCGTCGGTAAAAAAGGTTTTGATGCATTTAAATCTACCAAATTAAAAGCGAATAATGACTTCGGACATTTGTTTGCGCAACTCACTTTTGATAACGCGGCGAAAGCGGCAGAATATATTATGTATGCTTTTGAACAGAAAGAATACGATGTGGTAGAAGTAGTTTACAGCCAGTTTAAAAATGCAGGAACACAAATTCCTACAACTGAACAATTCTTGCCGATCAAAACAACATTGCCTGAAAAAGGAAGTTCAAAATCAAAAGCAGATTATATTTTTGAGCCTAAACAGGAAACCATTTTAAAGGATCTTGTTCCTAAAATTTTAAAGACACAATTCTTCAGATATTTATTAGATTCCAATGCATCCGAGCACGGAGCGCGAATGACTGCGATGGATAAAGCAACAGAGAATGCAAACGAGTTATTGAAGTCGCTGAACATTATGTACAACCGTGCCCGCCAGGCAGCAATTACGACAGAGTTATCGGAAATCGTTTCCGGAGCAGCTGCATTGAGCAACGGATAATCATTAACTAACTACCATAGATCTATATGGAAAATTTTTAGTTAATTATAACTATTTCCCTTTAAATCCCGTTTCTCAATTCTCTTCCCAATTCGTATATTTATATCGTGGAAGAAATACAAAAAAATATAGAAGCTATCATTTTCGCAGCTGAAAATCCCGTTAAGGTGGACGAGCTGTTGACTTACCTGAATAAGACTGCAGAAACGCCATACACAAAGGAAGAAATTGAAGGCGTGATCACCGTGATTGCGGATAAATACTCCAATGATCTTTTTCCATTTGAATTAGGAGAAGTTGGTGGCGGATACCAGCTACTTACCAAGGCAGATTACCACGTGGTAGTTTCTGCTTTCTTAAACAGGAATACGGTGAAGCGTTTAACTACTGCTGCACTGGAATCGCTCGCGATCATCGCGTATAAGCAACCGGTTACAAGAAATGTTATTGAAACTATCCGCGGCGTAAATGCAGATTATACCATTCAGAAATTAATGGAAAAAGAATTGATCGAACTTGCGGGTAGAAGCTCCGAACCTGGCAAGCCTTTATTATATAAAACAACTCAACAGTTTTTAGATCATTTTGGTATCAATTCACTGGATGAACTTCCGAAATTAAAAGAATTTGAAGAACTTCAAAATCAGATAGGTGAGAAAGAGAATATCGAGAACACAAATACAGCCGTCGACGTCGCCCAACAAAACTAATTTCCAAAAGAATAAAAAGTTTGTCACGAAGAACGATCCGTTTGCTTATAAAATTGAGCAAACCGTAAAGGACTTTAAGCCGCCGAAAGAAGAAGATACACAAGACGAAACCCGTTTAAATAAATTTATTTCCAATGCAGGAGTATGTTCACGTCGTCAGGCGGATGAATATATTAAAGCCGGTTATGTTAAGGTAAATGATGTGCCTGTTTTAGAAATGGGATATAAAGTTAAACCGAGGGACATTGTAAAATTCAAAAATAAAAGAATACAGAACGAGAAGAAAGTATACGTTTTACTGAACAAGCCAAAAGGTTATTTAACGACGACTTCCGACGATAGGGAACGCAAAACGGTAATGGAATTAGTGAGTACGGTGAAAGATGTTCGCTTGTATCCTGTTGGTCGTTTGGATAGAAATTCTACCGGCGTTATTTTAATGACGAATGATGGCGAGTTGGCACAAAAATTATCGCATCCAAGCGGAGAAGTTACAAAGGTTTACCAGATAGAACTGGATAAGAAATTAGAAATGAAAGATCTCCAGGCTATTCGCGCGGGAGTTGAATTGGAAGACGGAAAAGCAATTGTAGATGAAGTGGATTATACCTTGCCGCGCGGTGATGACAGGTTTGTCGGCATTGAATTGCACAGCGGCAAGAACAGGATCGTGCGTCGTATTTTTGAACATCTTGGTTATGAAGTAGAAAAACTCGACCGCGTATTATACGCCGGCTTGACCAAGAAAAATGTAACGCGCGGGAAGTGGCGCTTTCTCACAGAGAAAGAAATTATATTCCTAAAATATTTTATCGCGAATAAGAAAGAGAAAAAGGCTCCGCCGTCATCAGTTTAGATCCCAAATCAAGTTTGGGATGACATCGGTCGTTTACCAGAATTTTATTTTTCCTGCGGCAAACCAGCACATTCTTAATAACATGAATCCATTCTGGAAACGGGAAATATTTGTATCGCCATAAGTGCGTTCGCGGTAACGGATCGGAAGATCGATGATCTTTAGGTTCAGTTTATAAGCACCGAATAATAAATCGAAATCGCCGAACGGATCAAAGTCGCCGAAAAATTTTCTGTTTTCTGTAAGCTTCAGATAATCTTCCCTGAACATCACCTTAGTTCCGCAAAGACTATCCTTGATCGGCTGTTCGAGTAGCCACGAAAACACCCAACTGAAAAATTTATTTCCAAGTGTATTTAAAAAACGCATCGCGTCTTTATCCATAGGATATACCAACCGCGAGCCATTAATAAACTCCGCCTTCCCTGTTGCAATAGCATTATAAAATTTTGGAAGCTCTTCTGGGGGCATGGTGAGGTCCGCATCGAGTATCATGAGTATATCTCCCGTTGCCATAGCATATCCCTTTCTCACTGCATCGCCTTTTCCCTTTCCTTCCTGCTGTGCAATTTTTATATCGTGCGTGCCGCTGTATTTTGCCTGTACTTCTTTTATTTTTTCCCAGGTATCATCACTTGAATTTCCTTCCACGAAAATAATTTCCCGGTGTTTTGAAAATTGCGGCAAACGCAGAATCGCATTTTCAATATTGCCGCTTTCATTGCGCGCAGGAATACAAATGCTTACGGAGTATTTATCTGAAACATCTTCTTCTTTGTAATTCAACAGCGGGCGAGAAAATATAAACTGGTTTAAACAAAGCGATCTGAAGATCGGAAGCTTCGCGATGTATTTGTTGAAGAACCAGGAGATCAATGGAATATAAACGGGTATTAGCAGTCTCCTGTTCACGCGGTATGTTTCAAATCCGGACAAGTACAACAGGTTTGAAATATCTTTTTTATCCAGCCAGTTTTGCTGTGGTGATCGCGTTTTGTATCCGAGTGTTTCTCCTAAATTTAAGACGGGTTCCCACCAGTGATTATAATAGGAAATGACAACACGAGTGTGTTCATGGCAGTTCTTTTTTATGGAATAAAATACATCCTGGATATTATCAAGGTAGCCGATAATATTATTGAATATGATGACATCGAATTTTTTATCCAGTGAAATATTTTCTGCATCCATCACATAAAAATCTACATCGCTATAATTTGCTTTCGCTAATTCGATCATCTTTGGACTGAAATCTATAGCAGTTTTATCTTTCCCCTTTAATGCATGAATGGTTTCTCCATCACCGCATCCGATCTCCAGAATGGAATCCGTATCGTTGATAAAGAAGTTTAAATATTTTTCAATATCCTTGCTATAATATGAAAACCGTTTCCTGTATTTAAGATAATTCGGAGCGATAGATTCGAAGTGATTAAATATGATTTGTTTTCTCGAAGATAACGGCATGCAGGTTATTTTTTTCTGACAATAATAGTTTGAAATAAAGAAAGCCTGGACGACAGCGGAGATAGCAACTTCTCTATCAGCGAAACAGCTCCATACATAACGTAAGGTACTAAATTCGGTTTTGATAAGCCGCCTGATAATAGGTATTTAAACGGCGTATGATAATTAAAACTCTCCAGTTCAAGTTTAGGAAATAAAGTTTTGAATTTCTGATAATCGCGTTTAAAGATCATCCATGGTATTGCGCCATTCGCATCGCTTAACGGTCCCTTGCTTGCAAAGCTCCAGTCCGATACATTTTCATCAAACGGCTCATGATGGAAATTCTTATAAATGAATTTTGAAAAGGAAGTAGTCGCAGGCTCTATCATATAAATAAATCCGTCACTGGTTAACGTGCGTTGCGCCTCACGGAAAAATTTTTCGTTGTCAGGAATGTGATGCAATACATTCAGCATGAAAATAGCTTTGAGGGAATTGTCTTCAAACGGCATATCATGCGCAGAAAACTGCATGTCGCAAACGGATAAAGGAAGAATATCTGACGTGATCACATCCGGGAAGATATCTTTCAAAAATCCTCCTCCTGATCCGATCTCTACAATCTTTCCGTTTGCAGGTTGTTGCTCACAATATTTTTTAAAGTCAGTATACCAGTCAACATAAATTCTCTTGAGGAATGGCTTGGATAAAATAATATTGCGATGCTCAAGAGAAGTTTCAGGCAGATCCAGGTGTGATAATGGCTCGCTCATAATTTATGGATGATCTGTTTTTAACGGCATGCCGGCAGCTTTCACCGAATCAATATAAGTATAGTTGATCTTATATAACACGGATTCTTCGCCGGTGCCGTCTCCTTCTACGTGTACAAATTCAAAAGCATTAGGATATTTTTGCTGGATATAATAAACGTAGCGGTGCATCGTACCGATAAACTGGTTTTCTATATACCGGCTTGGGTCGAGGCGCAGCTTCGGCAGCATAATATAATTTACTTTATCCTGCTGCAATGGCATAAGAAGTGTATCGGGATTTTCCGTAGGTGTGCTGTATATCGGGTGAAATTCTTTTCCATTTGAAAAAATAAAAGACATCGGTGCTTTTCGTACCGCGATATTTTCTTTCGGCAGATTCTGTGCACACCATTTTGTCATTTTAATATAATTCTGCCAGTCAGGTGTATATCCAAATGTTGGATCGCCCCTTATATTTTCTACAAAAACAGGGAAGCGCTCTTTAGCTTCTTTTAATGTAACGGAAATGCTTGCAAAAAATAAGATGAAGAATACAAATGGATAAGCAATTTGCAGAAAACTGAATCGTTGTCCGTAATAATAAAAGATATAAAAGATAGAAAACAGAATGAATGGCAGAAAGATCATGATCAATCTTGTTTGTCCCCATGAAGTATGCAGCGAAATAAAAGTAGTTGCTAATAATACGGAATAGAATAAGGTTGCAAAGAGCAGGTAATATTGTTTTCGTTTATGCACCAGCACGAGTGACCATAGCACTAATGCGATCATAAATAAAGTAAGTCCTAAATTGTTCGGCGACATTTCTTCACGGAATCCCAACACGTAAAAAAAGCGCGATGAAATATAGATCTGGCAGTTTTCCCAGAAGCGCACCACGAAACCCCAGAGGTTTTCATTGCCGAGTTGCGGCAGGTAAGCATCTTTCTGAAACATTAGTTTTGATTGTGATGCGAATTGTGAGCCGTCAATTTTCCATATAAATTTTAATGCTAAACGATACAGAATAAAAAATATGGCAAAGCTTGCAACAGAAGTCCCCGCTTCAATATATTTCTTCCTGTAAATAAAATAGAGCACGACAACACCAATAGCTGCCAGGGCAACATTTCGTGTCAGCATCATTAAGAAAACTAATCCGCCAATTGCGATAAATTGAGGAATGCTTTTTTTGAATTCGTAAGTTTCAGAATCTATCCGATCAAATATTCTAAACAACACGATAAAGCAAATGCCGAATACCATTAAGGAAAATGTTTCCGTGTACGTAAGACTCGCGTACATGAGGTATGGGAAATTGATCACGGTCAACAGTAGTGATGGGATCAATATTATATATGCAATTCTTCTTTCAAACGCTTTAAAAACAAAATAAATTGCAAGACAAAAACATAAAACTGAAAATAATTTAAGCGGAAATAAATGTACACCAATGATCTTGATCAGTAATCCAAGCACCATCGGGTACAGCGGTGCATTTGCAAGATAAAAATAACTGAAAAATCCTTTTGCATAACTCGCGCCGGATTCAATATACAGGGCATCGTCATTGGCTGTAGAAATTTTATTGTCAAAACATAAGAACGAAAGCAGTGCCGTTAAAACAAGCAACAGGATGAGATAGAAATTTCTTTTTGCAGCAAAATGATTCTCGAGAATTTCATAGATGGTTTTAGAAGTAGAAAGTTGTTTTCCGGACAGGTTCCTCGTTTTAGGCAAAGGAGTCGTTTTCTGTACAGGTGTAACAGGTTTCTTTAAGGGCTTCTTACTCATTTGTTTTCTTTTTAATAAATAAATCTACGAAGGTAAATTCGTCTTTAATAACTGTGAATCTTTCAATATCATTTTCGACGAATTCACTCCATGAATTATTTTCAAGTTTGTAAACGATAAAGCCGCTGTCCCATATCAACCGAAAAAAATCAAGATACTTAACGCCGGCATTATGCATTCCCAGAGGATAAAATTCGGTGATGATCTTCAGATTTTTATTTGCTTTAAAAATTTCCTTCATGCCCAGGAAGGCAGCGTGTTCAAAACCCTGGATATCGATTTTAATAAAATCTACTCTCTTATTTTCAATAACATCATCTGCAGCAACGCAATCAATTTCTGTTTTATGCGTGTAATTTTCTGTTGGATAAGTTTTATGATCCACATTTAAAAGTTCAGATTGATACAAAGTAATTTTCCCAGTGGTATCGCTTACAGCTTTATTGATCAGGATCACATTATTTAAATTTGCTGCATTTTTTTCCAGGTAAGAGAAATTCGTTTTGTCCGGTTCAAACGCATATACTTTTCCGCTATCACCTGCCAGCTTAGATAAGATCTTTGTGTAAAAGCCAATATTAGCGCCAATATCGAGGATAACATCGCCGGGTTTCACATGTTGGTTGAGCAATTCAATCTCGTGCTTGTCCTGGTTTTTTTTAAAGAACGGGTAGATCACATTGTATACCGGGAAAGCATTCTTGTATAAGAAGTCGCCGATTTTTATAGATAAAGAAGAGGGCATAGTAACGGACTCACAAGTGATTTATTTTTTCTTCAGCCCGATTTCAACTAATCTTTCATTTAAATATTCTCCTGCGCTGATCGGTTCGTAGTGAATCGGATTTTCAGCAGTCACGCATGACTTCAAACAATCCAAACGCATTTCGCTTCTCGGGTGTAAGAAAAAAGGAATGGAATAACGATGCGTTCC
>JAQBNI010000087.1 GCA_028288625.1 Bacteroidota bacterium
GTCAACAGCTTTCATTAAAGCTTCGATCTGTGCAGAACCTTCTTCATCACCTTGCAACGCTTTCATGGCAGAACCCTGGATGATTGGCGTATTGTCACCATCATAACCTCTTCGTGTCAATTCTTCACGGATATCCATTTCCACAAGTTCCAATAATTCCGGATCGTCTACCAAATCTACTTTATTCATAAACACCACCATTCTTGGAACACCAACTTGTGCTGCCAATAAGATGTGCTCTTTTGTTTGCGGCATTGGTCCGTCTGTAGAAGCCACCACGAGGATAGCGCCGTCCATTTGTGCAGCACCTGTGATCATATTTTTGATATAGTCAGCGTGACCAGGACAATCTACGTGTGCGTAGTGTCTTGTATCTGTTGAATATTCAACGTGAGCTGTATTAATTGTAATACCTCTTTCTTTTTCTTCCGGTGCAGCATCGATGGAATCGTAATCCTTCTTTTCTGCCAAACCTCTTTTAGATAACACTGCGGTGATTGCTGCAGTCAGCGTGGTCTTACCGTGGTCAACGTGACCAATTGTTCCGATGTTAACGTGCGGCTTATCCTTAACAAATTTTTCCTTAGCCATGATTCTTTTTTTTTAAATATTTAGTAATTATTCGAATTAATCATAAGCTCATTCCTGAGCATTTTTTTATTTTTAGAGCCGATGAAGGGAATTGAACCCGCGACCTCTTCCTTACCAAGGAAGTGCTCTACCACTGAGCTACATCGGCGATAGAGTTTGAGTTGCTTGTTCGCTTCATCAAACTTCAATTAAATTTTGGAGCGGAAGACGAGGCTCGAACCCGCGACCTACAGCTTGGAAGGCTGTCGCTCTACCAACTGAGCTACTTCCGCATTAAGTCCGGGTGTATTTTCATACATACAAACTTTTTTTTCCAATCTTTACTCTTTAAAAGAACTCTTATATAACTTTCACCTACAATCTTAATTAGCGGGCAAGTTTAGTGGGCAAGGATGGATTCGAACCATCGAACTCCGAAGAGGACAGATTTACAGTCTGTTGCCGTTGGCCACTTGGCTACTTACCCTTCTTTTGTAATTTGAGCCGATGGAGGGATTCGAACCCCCGACCCGCTGATTACAAATCAGCTGCTCTGGCCAGCTGAGCTACATCGGCACGAACTCATTTATTTACAAGAACTTACATAGAAAAAACGACGGTTCTTCCTAATTTCGGAGTGCAAATATACCATTTAATTCTGATTTTTGGTAATTGTGGGTAAAAATGTGAGCGGGTTTATGATAATTTAAAGTTAAGGTATTTCCGAAGTTATTTATATAAAAAAATGCGGATGTAAATCCGCATTTTTTTCTTTTATGATGCCTTTGTTTTATTCTTTGTTTTTTGTTTTAATTCTTTCGATCTGGCGCTTTAACGAGTGAACCGCCATATCGATAGCTTCCTCAAATTTTTTGCTTTTTTCCTTTGCCACCAGCGTATTGCCGGGCACATTCGTTTTAATTACTACCACCTTGTCTTTCACTTGCGTATTAAGCTGTTCCAGGCTCAATACGACGTCGGAATCAATGATCCTGTCATAAAACGTTTCCAGTTTAACGACTTTCTTGTTAATAAAGTCTTTTAACGATTGGTCTGCATCAAAATGCAGGGATTGGATTTTAATCTTCATGGACATAAAATATGATTTACAATGTATTTAAAAATGTTTCAGAAGGGTTACGGCATCCCGCCGTACTTTTTAAAAATGATTGCTTTAAAAATTGATCATATGCTATGCTTTTGGGTGAGCGATTTTATAAATTTCTTTTAACTGTTCAATTGTATTATGTGTGTACACCTGCGTGGAAGCAAGACTTGCATGTCCGAGTAATTCTTTAATGTCATTCAATTTTGCGCCGTTGTTGCTCATGTGCGTGGCAAATGAATGGCGCAATACGTGCGGACTTTTTTTCTCAGCTGTACTGCATAAGCCGATATATTTTTTCACGATCCTGTACACGAAATTCGGATAGAGTTGTTTTCCGTCTTCCGTTAAAAAAACAAAGGAGGATGAAGGTATATTCTTAAGTTGTTCCGATTGCAATTTTCGAAATATCTGCAGTGAATTTACAAGATCTTTTCCTACCGGAATGATCCGCTGCTTGTTTCCTTTTCCGGTAACTCTTAATTGATTCGAAGAAAAATTAATATCGCTCCAAGCCAGAGTAATCAGCTCCTGACGGCGCATGCCGGTGGAATACAAAACATCTATGATGAGTTTTTCCTGCATGCCGGAAAATGAATCTGAAAAATATTTTTCCGGGGATTTGAACAGATCATTTATTTTGTTTTGTTCAACATATTTTGGCAATCTTTCAGGAATTTTTGGCGAATTAATTTTGTCGGCAGGATTAGTTTTCAGCTGTCCGGTTTTGCAGTTATATTTATAAAAAGATTTAAGTGCGGAAACCTTTCGCTTGACTGAAGTGGGTTTATTTTTTTCTGTTACCAGCTGTACAACCCACGCGCGAACATTGTTGTTTTTTGCAAGCAGCGGGTTCTCAATTTCAAATTCCTTTTGTATAAAATAAAAAAACTGCAGAAGATCTGTTTTATAAGACTCTACAGTTTTAGGTGAATATCTTTTTTCGTGTTTGAGGTAATTGAGGAACGCTTCAACCATTTTCTTCTTCTATTAATCAGTACCCGTATTGGAAGATTAAGTTAGAGAAAATAATCGGAAAGCGCAACAATTACTCTTCTATATTACGAAGCTTTTCGATGTAAATAGCTTTTAACACTGTTGTGCGTCTTTTAACAGAAGGCAACGTAAAAGCCTGGCGGGCGCGTAATTGCTTGATTACGCCTGCTTTCTCAAATTTCTTTTTGAATACTTTCAGCGCTCTGTCTAAAGATTCTGATTCTCTTGCATCAATGATTAACATAATTTATATACCTCTTTTAATTTTTAAGATTCGAAATGCAAAGATAGCAAGTTAATTTGAAAATTAAGTGATTTGAAAATTTGAAAATGGTTTTTTAACACTTCAAATATTACCTTTTAAGATCTCACGGCTGATCACCAGTTTCTGGATCTCGGAGGTACCTTCGCCAATTGTACATAGTTTTGCATCGCGGTAGAATTTTTCCACCGGAAAATCCTTTATATATCCGTAACCACCAAGGATCTGGACAGCATCATTTGCTATTCTGCAGCAAGCCTCCGATGCATAATATTTTGCAAAAGCTGATTCTTTCGCCATTTTTTCACCACGCATGAGTAGATCAGCAGCCTGGAAGGTCAATAATTTAGATGCTTCGATCTGCACTGCCATATCAGCGAGTTTAAAACCGATTGCCTGAAATTCAGAGATCGGCTTTCCAAACTGTTCTCTTTCTTTCGCATATTTTACAGCCGCTTCATAAGATCCTACGGCAATGCCGATAGCAAGGGAAGCAATCGATATTCTTCCTCCATCCAATATTTTCATCGATTGAACGAAACCATCACCCACTTCTCCTAAAACATTTTCTTTTGGTATCCTGCAATTATCAAAGATCATTTCCGCAGTTTCTGAGCAGCGCATTCCCAGTTTATTTTCTTTCTTGCCGCCGCTAAAACCCGGAGTTCCTCTTTCTACAACAAAGGCTGTCATACCGTGACTATCCAGCAACTCGCCAGTTCTTGCAATGACAACGGCAACATGACCGCTTCTTCCATGCGTAATAAAATTCTTTGTTCCGTTTATTACCCAGTCATTTCCATCCTGGTGCGCTACGCATTTCATTCTTCCTGCATCAGAGCCTGTATTTGGCTCCGTTAGACCCCAAGCTCCGATCCATTCTCCTGTAGCTAGTTTAGGCACCCATTTTTTGCGCTGCTCTTCATTTCCATATTTATAGATATGATTTGTGCAAAGTGAATTATGCGCAGCAACAGACAATGTTAATGCACTGTCGACTTTCGCTAATTCTATTAATGCGATGATGTATTCGTTATAAGTAAGTCCGGCTCCTCCATATTCTTCAGGTATAAGAATTCCCATTAAACCCAACTCTCCGAGCTTGTGCATGGTCTCCATTGGGAAGTGCTGTGTTTCATCCCAATCCAAAACATACGGACGGATATTTTTTTCCGCAAAATCTTTTACGGTTTGCGCAATCATGTTCTGGTTCTCGGAATATTCAAAATTCATTTACTATTTTTTTTTGCAAAGGTAATCATAAATTAAGACTTGATAAAATGGACATCGTGAAGAATCAGTTAAGAGAAATGTAAGGAGCAATTTTATCAAATGTTTCGGGATGATCGCGGATATAATATAAATTCTTCACGTCATCCATTTCTGCGAACGGCTTTACTTTTGTGCGATAACCGACAATTTGTTTAGCAAGTGTAGAGAACAGATAAGGATTTGCAGTTAACTCCTCGTATGTTGCTGAATTGATATTTACCTTACGGATCTTCGCGGGTTTAATGGTCAGATTCTTTTTAAATTTCTGAAACGTTGAATCTTCTATACCGTAAACATCTTTGACCTGGTTAATGGAATAAAATCCACCGAGCTTATCACGAAATGTAACTATCCGCTGAGAAAATACTTTTCCAATTCCATATAACTTTTCATATTCCTCTGCAGTTGCAGAATTGACTTCAATTTTAAAATCGGAATAATCTTTCTTTTTATATTCAGGATGATTTGATGCGATTACCTGATCATCTTTTTTTTCATAGTAGCTATTGCTATTTGAATACGTTGTCTTCGCATCATTTATCTGCTGCTGCAGGTGAGCGATCCGCAATTTATCATTTGCAGTTAATGGAGTATCTTTTCTGAAATGCTGTACTACATATTTCTTTGCAACAATGCTTAGAATGATCAGCGCACACAACAGGATAATTCCATTGCGCTCAAAACGTGAAAAGCCTTTCTGAACGGATCTACTCATTACAAACAAATATAAAAAAAAGGCTCCGGAAAACCGGAGCCTTAATTATTTGGAAGAAATTATCTATTATTTGAATAACAGATTAAATTCAACTCTTCTGTTTTGTGCTCTGCCAGCAGCAGTTTTATTAGAAGCAACTGGTTTTGTTTCCCCGTAACCAGCAGACGTTAACCTACTTGCAGGGATTCCCTTGCTTTTTAAGTACTCAACCGCTGACGCAGCTCTGTCTTGTGATAATTTCAGGTTGAAATCATCTTTTCCAACATCATCTGTATGTCCATCCACATTTACATCGTAATAAGGATATTCATTTAAGATAGAAACGACTTCATCTAATATCTTGTATGATACCGGCTTGATGACTGCTTTACCAGTTTCGAACTGGATCGCACGTGCTGCAAACGCAAGTCTCTTCTTCACTTCTTCTTTGATTTCAGGACAGCCTTTGTTTGATGCAGGTCCGGGAACATCAGGACATTTATCATCTGCATCCATCACACCGTCACCGTCTCTGTCAGGACAACCCTGAGCTATGAAAGAACCTGCAACATCAGGACATTTATCTTTTTCGTTGATGATTCCGTCGCCGTCTCTGTCCGGATCAGGGCAACCGCCGTATTTAGCGATACCTTTTACTGTAGGACAAGCATCTTTTGCATCAGGAATACCATCACCATCCGTATCAGGGCAGCCATTAAATTCAGCTATACCTGCAACAGTAGGACAGTCATCCTTGCTATCTTCAATACCATCACCATCTGTATCAGGACAGCCGTTAAATTGTGCAAGACCAGGAACTGTAGGACATGCGTCATCAATATCATAAATTCCGTCGCCATCCGTATCCACAGGCAATTGAACCACTGTATCTTTCTTAGGTTCTTCCACTTCTTTGCCTTTACCAAGGTCAAGCATTAAGCCAACGCCGAAAACGATATGATCCGCATTATTTTTAATACCGAAATTATATCCGCCATTAACATTTAAAGCGAGGTTATTAGCGATCTTAAAGTTGATGCCGGCGCCGATAGGAATACCGAAACCGTTCACGTTATCTTTATTTACCGGCGTTTGCGCCCAGGTGCCCTGGATTTTAACGAAGATATAAGGTGCAACTGCTGCATCTTCCTTCATTATATAACCGTTGTTTAATTTGTAAGCTGCTAATCCTGAGTACAAAAGATTATATGTATTTAATTGAGGTAATGCAGGGTTTGCAGAGTTGCTTGAAAATGCATAAGTACCCACATCAATACCCAATGCAACAGAAGAATTAAAATTCCTCCACATTGTTATTCTTGGTCCAAAAGAGACAGGATTTTTGAAAGTAGAAAGCTTTTTAAGTGCAGGAGAGTAGAAGTCTGCAACTTACATTCCCAATCCAATGCTCCATCTGTTGTTTCCAACTGCGCTCTTATTATTTCAAGGTGGCTTCTTGGCACCGAGTGCCGCCGAACTTAATAATATGAGTAATGCATAAAATAGTACGATACCTTTTTTCATAAAGAGTTTGGTTTTAGTTGTTGGACAAAAATAATGTTAATTTATATTAATTTGCAAATTTACACAACTTTTTTAGTAATTTCTCTCAAAATATTATCCATTTGGGATTTTGCCTGTTGATAACCTAACTCTGCGAATCTTTTAGCGTTACGAAAATCAAATAATCCTAATTTAAAGACCTCTTCAGACTCTATGATCACTGTACATTGCATCAATTGATTTTTGGTTGCATTCCACACGATTAATTCCTTTGTGCGAATTGCGATCTCTCTCAATTTATTTTTATTCAGCTTAACCATTCCATGCGGTACAACATTTGAACCGATAATGATATTACAATGACTCTGCAACGGCTCAATAGGAAAATTGTTCATTACGCCACCGTCTATATATAAGCAATCATCTAATTGCACAGGCTTGAACAAAATTGGAATTGCGGAAGATGCAGCAACAATATCTGAAAGCTTACCTGTGTTTTTAATTTCCGTTTTACCGCATGTAATATTTGTTACTGCGATGAACAGCTTTTTTTTAAGCGCAGAAAAATCGTCTTCGGGAATTGCATCGCGTATGAGATCACGAATGTAATGATGTTCCATGTTCAACCCAACCTTTCCGCTCCTTCGCATGATCTTAAACATGTTGGAACCTTCTGACAGCTTCAGCATATCATCGGGTTTGTAACCATATGCATACAGTGCGCCAACAATGCTTCCCGCGCTCGCACCAGCAATAAAATCTGGTGATATGCCGTATTCTTCCAATGCCTTCAACACACCGATGTGCGCCATTCCTCTCGCTGCACCTCCACTTAATACTATTCCGATCTTTGCTGGCATGGCTGATGATAAATGATAAATGATAAATGTTGAATGTTGAATGATGAATGATGAATGGACGATGTGAATGGTCAATAGTCGATGATCAATAGTAGAGAGTCATCAATTTCAGAATCAACTTATAACTCTTAACTTATATCAAATAACTTTTCTGCTTACTATACTTTCACTTCTTCTTTCAATACCTTGCGTATATTTAAATTCGGCTGATCACTTTCTATTAATCCATCTCTCATCCTTACGATCCTGTGTGTGTAAGAAGCAATATCTTCTTCATGCGTAACCACTACTAAAGTATTTCCGTTTGCATGAATTTCTTCAAACAATCTCATGATCTCATAAGAAGTTTTGGTATCCAAATTTCCTGTAGGCTCATCCGCGAGAATAAGAGAGGGATTATTGACCAATGCTCTTGCAACAGCAACACGCTGTCGCTGTCCACCCGAGAGTTCATTGGGCTTATGCTTAGTTCTGTCGGACAAACCTACCTGCTGTAAAACCTGCATGGATCGCTCTTCCCTGTCCTTCCTGTTCCATCCTGCATATATCAACGGCAATGCAACATTTTCCAATGTTGTTAAACGCGGGATCAGGTTGAATGTCTGAAAAATAAATCCGATCTGCTTGTTGCGAATAGCCGCTAATTCATCATCTGCTGCCTTGCTTACATCATTTCCTGCAAGAAAATAATGACCTGCCGTCGGCGTATCGAGACATCCAATAATATTCATCAATGTAGATTTTCCTGAACCCGACGGACCCATTAATGCTACGTATTCATTTTTAGAAATATCGAGATTGATTCCTTCAAGTGCATGTATGATTTCATCACCTAAATTAAATTCACGCGTTATACCTTTTAATCCTATTACTATGTCCGACATTAATGTTATATGTTATTAGTTATTGGTTATTCGTTTTTAATAACTCTCAATATTTTGTTCCTTTCACAAACTTCGGAACCTTAATATAATCTGCATTCTTTAAGGGCGCGTTGCTCAGCGCTTCTTCCTTTGTTATCGGATAATTCACAACATCTTCTCTAAAAACATTGATGTCTTCATTTATATAAATCAAGGGCTCGACACCTTCCGTATTCAGCTCATTCAGTTTTTCCATAAAATTTAAAATGGTGGTGAGGTCTTTTTTAATCGCTTCCTTACCTGCAGCATCAAATTCCAGCTTGCAGAGATTAGACAATTTGTCGACCAATGTATCATCTACTATCATATTGTACCTGTAGTAATTTTCTGAAAAACATTACGAATATATAAACAAAAATGGAGCAGGCATAAAATACGCATCTACTCCATTATAACATTCTTTAAATTCTATTGAAGTTTGATTACCTGTTTTGTAATTGGCTTATAATCATTTTTCAGAATAAAATAATAAACGCCTTTTGCCCACGTTTCAGTGGATATTGTCCATAGATTCATCCCTTCCTTTAATTGCTTTCCTTCCGTACGCATTAACTCGCCGATATCATTGTAAACCGTAAGGGTTATGTCCATCACATCCTTAGTGTACATCGTGATCGTTGTATTTTCTATTGTAGGATTCGGATAGATGCTGATCAGTTCAAACTTATCTTTATCAAGTTTCGCATTCACAATGTTTGTCAATTGTGAATGGCTATCATTATCTACTTCACGCACCTGGTAATAATATATAACCCCACCAGTTACATCATGATCATCATACGAATATGTCCTCATCATGTTTGAATTCCCTGCAGCCTTCACTTCTCCAACCTTAACAAAGTTTATGGCATCTGTACTTCTCAATATTTCAAACCTGTTTGAATTTAATTCCGATGCAGTTGCCCATGTAACTTTTATGTATTGATTATCTACAGGTACCGCTTTTATATAAACCAGTTCGATCGGTAAAACGGTAGGACAGTCGCCTAATTTTGCGCTGCTTACTTCGCAAGCTGCTTCACCGTTTGATAGATTTATTACCCTTGCATATGTAAATATATCCTGGAAAGTACCAGTAGTAGAGGTCGTCCATGTTGTTTCACCATCGTAAGAGTATTGCGCAATATAGGTAGCATTACACGAAGGACAAGATCCATTTGCACTCACGATTGCCGGATTCGAAGCGCAACTTACCGTAGGTGTAATAGATACACGAGGGAACACTTTAAGCGGCTGACATAAACTGGTTACACATCCGTATTTATCTGTAAAAGAATATTTGACTGAATAAGTACTTCCCGCAGTTACTCCTGCAGCGTTTGTGTTCACTGTTCCTGAACTGTTAGTCCCCGGTATTACGCCAAGCGTTATAGGACCACCTGCACATGCGGCTCCTGAATATAAATTATTGGTCACACCGCTGGCGTACGTTCCTGTTGGTGTTCCGAGAGAAATATTCATGTCGCTGAATAACGAAGCTGCAGGTCCCGTACAATATACAGGTGAACAGTATGCATACGTTTGATTGAAGATCACTGTTGAGCCTCCCGTAGAAATCAATTCTTCAATTTTTATAAAATTTGAAGTCGTGCTTCCGCCGCCATTTGTGGTTCCGCCGCCGGAACCTAATCCGTCTCCATATCCATCAAAAAATTCTATGCGGTAAGGTCCTTTGTTCGGATCTATCAAAGCTGTTGTATATGTTGTTGCTCCCAATGTGCTTGCGTAGCCTCCACCGGATTCCACAATATTATTACTTCCATCATACATCACCCAGCTTATATCCTGCGGATAACTATCAAAGTCGATAGTGACCTGGTATTTGGAATATAACGGAGGAGGAAGTGTAACACTATATTGTATGCTATCTCCTTTGCAGACTGTTGTATCCATGACCAGCTGCCCGACATTTGGCTTGTCAAATGTTCCGCTGATACTGCTTTTGCAACCGTTGCTATCTGTAAATTGGACGCCCCACGCCTGTCCGTTAGCCACGGTGAAAGCATTGGATGTTTCTGATACATCTACCGGAGGTGAAGGAAAACCAATGCCTAATGCAGCGCCTGATCCGGTAACAATAAAATGCTCTGTTGGCGCTGCAGGTGTTATGCTTGGCCAGCCGCCATCAGGAGATTTTACGGTGAGGCTTATTCCTGCGCTTCCATCTCCGGGTGCAATACACGCGGGTGTATAGGTCGGTGTCGTCATTTTTTCAAGCATCGTCACTTTAACAGGAGTACCATAGCTGAAACATACCGAATCGAAAGTTAAGGTACCTGCATTATAATTGATAGCAGTAACCGGTGTTAACCAGAATACCTGCGGACCATATTTAAACGGATCATTGTTTACAATGTGTAAATCACCATGTGTTGTACCAACTACCGGCGGACCTGTAGTGGTATATCCTTTTTTAATTTCAAGGCTATAACCATAGTAATAAGTAGTATTTCCCGAAGCTGCATCCTGAACTTTTAACTGCCATGAACCATCGATGAGCTTGCCATCTAATGCTGTCCATGCAGTCACAGGCAAATAATATCCTATAATATCACCGCCGGCACCCGGACATGCGGTTGTAAT
>JAQBNI010000138.1 GCA_028288625.1 Bacteroidota bacterium
AAGGGGTCATTTTTTCCCAGTTCTTCGTTTTTTTATTGAATATAAATGTTTCACCACCTGCGGGATCAAACTTTCCTCCTAATTGAACTCTTGCTTTCTTTCCGGGTGCAAATGACAATAATTGCCCGTTACCATATGCATATAATTCAAACATTCCGCCGCTTTCCAGCACATGATGCTTGTTATTTTCATTATAAGACATTGGAATATCATTCAGAATAATATCGAGCTGATCCATAAATTCCCGGTATTTTAAATGAACCTCCCCTTCATACAATTTTCCTTCCAGGTAAAAAGTATTGGGCTCAATAAAGATCCTCGATTCATGATGATGAATGAGCGTACATTCTTTTGCAGAAAAAACGTATTCATTAAATGGAGTTTCCGGGATATTAAATTTTGCTGAGCAGCAAAGAGGTAAAATGAATAATGCAAATAATAATTTCTTCATTTTAATTTTCTATCAAAACGAATATTACTATTTTTTATTATGCTTTACTCGCGGTAATTTTCAATCTTTAAAAGAAAGTCACCGAACACCTGCGACAGATATAAGGTATTGCCAATCACCAAGCCTGTAGAAGAACCTGAGATCACAGTGCCATCATCCTTAAAAATATTTTTTGTTTCGCCTGTATATTTATTGATAGCGAATGTACGTGACGGAGATAAAGTTGTTGGAATAAGTGATAATAAAGCAAACTCCAGCAGATTCGGATGAACCGCCACGATCAGTTCATCACCGTTGGGTGTGATATTATCCATGCCATCGATCGTAGATAACGTAGCCCTGTTTTTTAAAGTGCCGTCAGTCTGAATATCATATGTGAAAAGCGCCGTGTTCCTTGAAGTTGCAAGATACAGCCTGTTGTTTTCATTGTATAAACCGTTTGGATATGCAAGATGACTGTCCACTATTTTCCAGGTTGTATTTCCATCACAATAACCTATAGAACCACCTCTCGGGTTTGTAAGCAGTTCAAGAATGTTGGTTGTACTTTTATCATTGGAATAATAAAAACTTCCGTTCGGTAAAACCGTCAGATCGTTCGGTGAAATAAGCAGCGCATCTTTATATTCCTTTATAAATTCAAGATCCGCTGCATTTATTTTAAACTGAACGATCGAACTTGTACTCAAGGAATCGTGGTAATGGTTGATCACATATAAATAAGGAATGCCATTTACGGTTTGAAGATCGAAACCATGAGGATTAAACGGAATATTCGGATAATTTGTCCGCGGTAAAACAGTGCTAGCATCATTGGATAAATTCACCTGGAAGATCTCCCCCACCTCGGGCATACCCGTTCTACGCTCATTACAGGAAACCAGCAGCCTCTGATTCGGTTTGTCTTCCACAATATCCTCCGGTCCTGGTCCCGTTTTGACCTGGCTCGTTACTTTGACAGAATTTTGTTTCTGACAGGCAAAAATTGAACAAAGAATAATACAGAATAGCGGAAATTTCCTCAGCATACACTTAATTTTACTGTGATAAATATACAAATTGGAGACAATATTAGTGATAAAGATCGGGGGCAATGTTATTGATGACGAAGAAGCGTTATCCGGTTTCTTAATTGATTTTTCTAAAATAAAAGAACAAAAAATCTTAGTTCACGGCGGCGGAAAAATTGCTACTGAATTAAGTAAGAAATTAAATATCGAACCGGTAATTATTGATGGAAGAAGAATCACAGATCAGGCAGCATTGGATATTGTAACAATGGTGTACGGAGGATTGATCAACAGAAAAATAGTTGCACAATTACAATCGCTTCATTGTAATGCAATCGGTTTGACGGGTGCCGATGCAAATTTAATTTCAGCGCATAAACGAATTCATCCGCAAATTGATTTTGGGTTTGTCGGAGACATCGATAAAATAAATGGAGAGTTACTTTTAGACTTGCTTGATAAAAATATTTCTCCTGTTATCGCACCGTTGACACATGATAAAAATGGAAATATCCTGAATACAAATGCGGATACCATCGCTGCGGAAATAGCGATTGAACTTTCAAAAACAAAAAAAATAATTTTTATTTATTGTTTTGAGAAGGCAGGCTTGCTGGCGGATATTGAAAATGAAGAGACGGTTATCAACGCGGTTAAATTGGAAGAAATTGAACAACTCAAAGAAAAACAAATCATTACAGGCGGCATGGTGCCTAAAGTAGAAAATATTACCAACGCTTTAAAAAAAGGTGTGGAAAAAGTTATTCTCTGTAATGCGAAAAATGTAAGCTCTATTCTCGCGGGAAATACTAATTTTGGCACTATATTCACGACGTAAGCAACATGACTAAAATTCAGAACGACATACAATTTCAAACGATCGAATTACTGCAAAAATTAATCGGTGTTCCGTCTTTTAGTAAGGAAGAAGATAAAGCTGCGGATGTCATTCGAAAATTTCTGAAATCAAAAAAAATAAATTACGATACGAGGTTCAATAACACGTGGGCAAAAAATAAACATTTCAATTTTTTAAAACCAAGTATATTACTCAACTCACATATTGATACGGTAAAACCTGTGAACGGCTGGAACAAAGATCCTTTCCAGGCTGCAATTGAAAATGATAAATTATATGGATTGGGAAGTAACGATGCAGGGGCTGCATTGATTTCTTTGCTCGCAACATTTTTACATTTTTATGAGAGTGAAGATTTAAAATATAATTTGATTTTTGCTGCAACATCTGAAGAAGAAATTTCAGGAAAAAACGGTATCGAACAAATTGAAGAAGTTACCGGCGCATGTGAATTTGCAATTATCGGAGAGCCCACAGAAATGAAAATGGCGATCGCGGAAAAAGGATTAATGGTGCTGGATGCGGAAGTAAAGGGAAAAGCCGGTCATACTGCCCGAAATGAAGGCTTAAATGCCATTTATTTAGCCATGGTGGATGTTCACTGGTTCCAAAACTACCAGTTTAAGAAGATCAACCCGGTTTTAGGACCGGTAAAGCTCACCGTGAGCATGATCCAGGGCGGAACACAGCATAATGTAGTGCCTGATACGTGCAAATATATTGTTGATGTACGAACAATCCCGGAATATTCCACGGATCAGCTGCTGGAGATCATCCGCGATAATGTAAAAGCGGAAATTAAGCCACGCTCTGTCCGTTTGCAGCCATCGCAAATCGACAAAGAACATATTATGGTAAAAGCAGCGGAAAAATTAGGCATCGAAACTTTCGGCTCTTCAACACTCTCCGACCAGGCGTTATTAAAAATTCCATCCGTAAAAATTGGTCCCGGAAAATCAGAACGTTCTCACACTGCTGATGAATTTATTTATTTGCAGGAAATTGAAGATGGATTGAAGATCTATAGAAAATTACTGGACCAGGTTTTATAACTCCCTATTTTATTTTAACGGCATATCCCGAAACGTACTCGGTAAACTCATTAGGTTTCCCCGCTTTCGCAAACTCAAAATTTATTTTTAATTTTTCCGGAGCAATCTTAGTGTACGTTAACCTGAACTGCGGCGCTTTATCAGACGCTTCACTTAAGAAAACAACAGAACTATCAGTGAAAGAAATATTGTAGTTGATGATGTTGCCTTCATTATCAAAAAAATTCGCTTTAAAATTATCAGTGTTATCTTTAAAGATGATGAGCAGATCATCATGACTTGCTTTAGTTCCTTTTGATTGATAAACCGAATGAGATTTTCTGACAAGAATATTTTTATTCAGATCAAGCTTAAAAGAAAAAGTTCCATTCACATCTCCTTTCGCATCCTTGCCGCTACCTGTCCAATTGCCTGTTAAGAAATTAAATTTATCCCAGTTGATCTTCGATTCACTGAAAGCATGTAACATGCAAAAAAGTAAAATGAAAATTAAGATCGCCTTTGTTTTCATATCATTTTATTTACCGAAAAATTTACCGAAATCCATTCCCATTTTCGACATCATTTCCTGCGCCTGGGTTTGGAAATCCGCTAAATTCAACTTGCTCATAATTTTTGTGAGATCAGGCTTGCCGGTTTCATCCATGAACTCTGTTCTAAACCGATCGAATACTTCTGTTAGAGAAAAGTCCCTCACCTTCTGTGCAGTTTCCTGGCTCAATCCAACTTTATTCACGAGATCATTCAATACATTTTCTCTTAAATTATGCAGTGTCGGATTGTTCTTAATATCTGCAAGTCCATTGGACATCATATCTTTCAAACCCTTCATTCCACCAGCCATCAGGTCTTCTGAAAAGAACTTTTTAAAATTTTCCAACAGCACATTGGTGCTTTGTGTGGTCTGATCAGCGCTTAACCCGAACTTCTCCTGTATCTGCTGCTGGATCTTGGTTTGAATATCATTATAAATCTCCTGGAACATACTTTTAAAATTTGTTTAAAGTTAAGAATAGAATGAAAACAAACAAGTTAAAACCTTCTAAAATTTTATTGCGCCTGTTATAAAGTATTCCAACTAAAACCTATTCATTAACCTGAACCTTTAAAAAATTTGATTGTTATAATGCTGACTAATTAATCTCTACCCACAGGTTAGAAAAATCAGAAAAGATAATTCATGAATTTAAAAGCATCAGTTAAACGCACCCTTACCGGCATGCTGCCTATATTCATTTGTCCGCCGATGGCAATTTTAATGGCATACACCGGCACGGCATTGCATGGCTCTTTCGGCGATCTGTTCCAGTTTTTAAGGGCTGAAGGAATATTCAGTGGAATTGCGATGATATGGTTTCCTGTTTTTTTCGGAACGAAAGCTGCGTGGATGATCATCGGAATTTTCGCTGTTATACAGTTGGCATTTATAAAGCTGTTGCCTGGCAGCCGTTATGAAGGTCCGGAAACAATCGAAGGCTACACGCCTGTCTATAAACAAAACGGAAGAGCTGCATTCTTTCTCACTATTTTATTTTTTTGTATCGCATCATTTGGTTTGCATTGGTTTTCTCCCGCAATAATTTACGATCACTTTTTTGAGATCGTTGGCGCATTAAATTTCACAAGCCTCGCTTTTTGTTTGCTGCTTTATTTTAAAGGAAGGTTTGCGCCCGAGCCAACAGATGCAATAACAACCGGAAATTTTTTTAATGATTATTTTTGGGGAATAGAACTTTACCCGAAAATTGGAGGATGGGATGTAAAGCATTTTACCAATAGCAGGTTTGGAATGATGGCATGGCCTGTGATCATTATTTCATTTGCAGCAAAACAACACCAACTCTATGGTTTAACCAATGGCATGATCGTGTCAGTGATATTGCAGCTTTGGTATGTAAGCCAGTTCTTCTGGTGGGAAACAGGTTACTTCAGAACAATGGATATTCAGCACGACCGCGCAGGATTTTATTTGTGCTGGGGAACGCTCGTCTGGGTGCCTACGGTTTATCCTTCTGCAGCGCTTTATCTTGTACACCATCCCATTTCATTGGGTTGGACGCTGACAGGTTTTATATTATTCGTGGGGATGAGCAGCATACTTGCAAAAAACTTATCCAACAGGCAGCGGCTGCATGTAAGAGAAACAGGAGGCAATACTTTGGTGTGGGGAAAACCGGCGCGCATCATCAGAGCAAAGTATATCAATATAAACGGCGAAGAAAAAGAGAATATTTTGCTTGCTTCGGGTTACTGGGGAATTGCAAGACATTTTCATTACACCGGAGAAATACTCGGCGCTTTTTGCTGGAGTGTACCTGCACTATTCCATAGCTTCTATCCTTATTTTTATGTTACTTACCTGACTATTTTGCTGATCAACCGCGTTAACCGAGATGATAAAAAATGCACTTTAAAATATGGTTCTTACTGGACTGCATATAAAAAGCTCGTGCCTTATAAAATTTTCCCGGGTGTTTATTGAAACGCTTTCTTCTAATTAAATCTTGTTTCTCCATTCTAATTATTATTTTTATGCAATAGCACACAAATACTTTAGAATAAGATGACAAAACTCTGGCAAAAAGGTGAACTCAACGAAAATGAATTGGCTCAAACAGTTGAAAAATTTACCGTTGGAAATGACAGGGCAACAGATCTCCTGTTAGCAAAATACGATGTATTGGGATCAATTGCACATGTAAAAATGTTAGCCCATGTACATCTTGTAACCGATGAGGAACATAAACAGATCATCAAAGAATTAATTAATATTTTTGATGAAATTGAAAAAGGAAATTTTTCTATTTCTTCTACGACAGAAGATGTTCATAGTGAAATTGAATTTCTCCTCACTCAAAAGCTGGGAGATACCGGTAAAAAAATTCACAGCGGCAGGAGCCGGAACGACCAGGTTTTATTGGATATTAAATTATTTACAAGAAATGAAATAGAACAGCTCGTTCATCAAACAAAAATATTGTTTGATACATTAATTCAGTTGTCAGAACAACACAAGGAAAAGCTTTTGCCCGGTTATACGCACTTGCAATTAGCAATGCCTTCTTCCTTCGGATTATGGTTTGCAGCATATGCGGAAAGCTTGACGGATGATCTTCACTTATTACATTCCGCATTCACTTTAGCAAATAAAAACCCGCTTGGTTCAGCAGCAGGCTACGGTTCATCCCTTCCCTTAGATAGGAAACTGACAACGCAATTATTAGGATTTGACGATCTTAACTACAATGTTGTTTACGCACAAATGAATCGCGGTAAAATGGAAAGAACGACGGCATTTGCACTTTCTTCCATTGCTGCAACATTATCTAAGCTGGCAATGGATTGCTGCTTATATATGAATCAGAATTTTGAATTTATTTTTTTCCCTGATGTGCTTACTACCGGCTCTTCCATTATGCCGCATAAAAAAAATCCCGATATATGGGAATTGATCCGCGCTAAATGCAACAAGCTGCAAAATCTTCCTGCACAAATTAATTCTGTGCTTACAAACCTTCCCTCAGGATACCACCGCGATCTGCAAGTGATAAAAGAAGATTATGTTATTAGTTTTAGCGAATTGGGTTCTTGCATTGAAATGGCAAACCTGATGTTACAGCATATTGAAGTCCGGAAGGATATTCTGGAAGATGAAAAATATAAGCTATTGTTTACGGTGGAAGCGGTCAATCAATATGTGAAAGACGGAATGGCTTTCCGGGATGCATATATCAAGGTGGGAAAGGAAGTTGAAGACGGGAATTTTAAAAAACCGGGAATGTTTTCACACACACATGAAGGCAGCATTGGAAATTTATGCAATGATGAAATTAAAACAATGATGGATCACATTATAGCCTTATTTCCTTTTGAGAAAATAAATAAAGCATTGAAAAAGTTAACCGTTAAAGGATGAAATTCCGGGAATCTTCCTCTCCGGAAAAAATTTGGCAAAGATTTTGCATATTATCGGGGAAAAGATTTTATTTTTATAGCTTACGATCTATAAAGTAAAGATTGTCACGGTAAAATGTTTGCAATGACATCATATTTCACCAATAAAAAAATACATTAAAATGAAAAGATTAACAACTATCTTATTTACGGCTGCGTTGGTTTTGTCACAAACCGGGTTATTTGCGCAAACTGCTGTCGACATTATGAAAAAAAGTCTGGATGCTATGGGCAGTGTAAAAAGCATGACCTATCATTTTTATGCACAGGAGCGCATGGATGATGGCAAATACAGTAAAAGCGATGTAGAGTTCAAAGTGATTTCGTCGCCTTTAAGGGTTTATGCAAATGCACATGAGCCACAATCTGCGCAATTGGTGTATGAACCTGCAAAATCGCCGAAGGTGAATGTAAAAAAAGGTATAAGAATTAGCCTCGCTCCTACAAGTGGTTTGTTGATGAAAGGTGTACATAACCCTGTAACACGTGCGGGATTTGGGCAGATCAAAAAAATTCTTGAAATGAGTATTGAACAGCGCAAAGGTGAAAATTATGCCGACTTTGTAAAACTGATCGGTATCGTAAACTACGACGGCAAGGATTGCTACAAGGTTGAATTAAATGACCCGGACTACAAGATCATTCCTTATACTGTTGGAAAAGAAACTAATGTTTGGGATATTGGCAAAGCAAGAGCAATTTCTGAATACAAGATCAAGGAATTAAATGATATTGGTGATGATGTAAAAGCAGGTCAGCAATTAAAGATTCCTTCTTCTTATGCAAAGAAAACCACGCTGTATATAGATAAGACAACTTACCTGCCTATCTATCATAAAATGGAAGATGAAAAAGGAATCTATGAGATCTATGAATTTAAAGATCTTAAAACAGGTGTTGCGTTAGCAGATGTTGATTTCGTGATCCCATAACGATAAAAATAAAATTTTAAAAAGCTCCTGTAACGGAGCTTTTTTATTTGTGCTACCTCAATTTTAAACCGGCAAAATAACCTGCGAAAACTAAAATTATACCGATAACATTTGACAGTACAATATACAGCAATGACATGGCTGTCATCCCTGAACTCATTAACCGCATGCTTTCAAACGCGAACGAAGAAAAAGTAGTAAAGCCGCCTAAGAAGCCAACAAATAATAAAAATCTCATTCTGTCATCAACTTCCCCGTTTACAGAAAAAAAGCCGAATAATAAGCCAATCAGCATACACCCGAGAATGTTGACCAGGAAAGTACCCACCGGAAAAGAAGATGTTGATTTTGAAGAAATAAAAAGGATGACAAGGTATCGCAACAGACAACCCGAAGCGCCTCCAACAGTGATATAAACATATTTAACCATAACGAGTTATAAATTGCGGTATATGCAAATTAACAAACATTTACACAATAATTTACATCTGAATTCTTAATTTCGGAACGAATTTTGCAAACCGTAACATACAAGATTCAGCTGCTTTATCCAAACAACTAAAAGATAGACACAAAAACACGAATATGAAAAAACATTGTACGCTTTTCTTTCTCTTCCTTTTTACTATTCTCGCTTTTTCAGAAGAAAAAAATTTTAACATCAGCATTACCGTTAAGGGGATGGAAAATCAGAATGGTATTCTTGCTTATTATTATGGCGACAAGCGTTTCGTAAAAGATACTATCCGCTTTGATGCGAAGGGAAATGGAGTTATTAAAGGCAAACAAGATATTCCTGCAGGTGTTTACTTGATTGCGTTTCCTTCCATGAGATACAATTCTATGGACCTGATCATAAAGGAAGCGAGCTTTAGTCTCTCGACAGATAC
>JAQBNI010000140.1 GCA_028288625.1 Bacteroidota bacterium
TTGTGCGGCAAACACTTTCAGGTTATTGAAATGCGTGGTGATCACGCCAAAAATATTTTTACGATGAAGATTTTCCAGGATGGATTCTGCCATGGGTCCGCCGAGAGCAGGATCTGTACCCATTCCCATTTCATCAATTAGTACTAATGTTTTTGCGTTCGCATGAGATAAGAAATAATTCATGTTTGATAAATGCGAACTGTAAGTACTTAGATCATTTTCAATCGACTGCTCATCACCGATGTCAACAAATAATTGATCGAATACAGACATGACAGAATTTTCTTTAACCGGTACGAGCATTCCGAACTGGAACATCAGTTGCAGCAAACCCACAGATTTCAGAATAATAGATTTCCCTCCTGCATTCGGACCGGATATCACGATTACACGTTTATTTTTATCGAGTAACAACGTATTGTCAACAACAGGCTTATGTTGTTTGGTATGATGATAAAATAAAACAGGATGAACAAACTCCCGCAAATATATTTTTTTTTCGTGAGATAATTCAGGCAATGTACAATTGTAGTTGATCGCGAAATACGCTTTTGCACGAACAACATCCAGTTCACCCATTAAGGTTTGCAGCGCTTCGATGTTTTCTTTATGGGGCTGAATTTTTTGTGTGAGTTCCGTTAAGATCTTGTAAATTTCTCTTCGCTCATCAAGATATAATTCTGTTAACCCATTATTTAAAAAAACTGTTTCCTCAGGTTCTATATAAGTAATGTTACCATTCTCACTTTCATCCGTGATCAATCCTTTTATACTTCTCTTGAATTCAGATCTGACTGACAGCACACGCCTCCCGTCACGAATGGTTTCTTCCGTGTCCGCTAAAATATTCTGCACTTTATGCTGTTGCAATACTCTTCTGAAAACTGCATTTATCTCCCTGATCTTTTCATGTATCTGCTTCCGGATCTTCATCAATTCCGGCGATGCATTTTCCTTCACGATCTCTTTATCTATATCAACGACAGATGAAATTTTCTGGATAATTCCTGTTTCTAAACTAAAGCGAGAAATTTTTTCATACAAAAACGGATACAGCTGCTGGCGGGCTTTAGGCGAAAAGAAACGGAACACTTCTGCTGATGCGCTTAAAGAATAATATAAGGCGATCAGTTCTTTTACATCGAGATAATAATTTTCAATCTCCAGCTTCTTTAAAAAAGGTAATTCATTAAAACCTGATTGCGGCAACTGCGCATCATTTTGTATAATTTCTTTTTAGTTCCTTTACGTAATTTAATTCTTTATTGAGTTCCGCAGGATCATTAATAAAAGGCTGTCGTAATAATAAATTTTTTCCAAGTGTACCGGAACACAAATTTTCCAGCTCTTTCAGTACAAAAGGAAAATCTAATTTCTGTAAAGCATTATGAGGATAGATCTTCATCGTTATGACCGGGCGCCGGGCTTATACATTTTCAATATCGAATCAGTTAATAAACTATAGATGCGGTATAAATGTTCATCTTCTTCTTTCAATAAATGCAGATGCTTTTCAATAATTTCTGTGTCGTTTCTTTTAGCAGGACCTGTTTGTGCATCCTTAGGTAATATCGTATCGATCTTGTGAATTGTTTCATGTATCAAAGGCATCAACAGCTGGTAGTCGAGCTGATGTTTCTCACAATAATCCTGGGCGATGGCAAACAAATGGTTGGAAAAATTATTGACAAAGACTGCAGCAATATGCAAATGCTTCCGCTGTTCATCAGAGTATTCATATACTTTTTTGCTGATCAGCTTTGCGAGCTGCACTAATTCTTTTTTAAATTCTTCATTTTGAGAAGTGATCAAAAAAGGAACTTCGCTGATATCAATTGCTTTTGTTTTTGAAAAAGATTGTAAGGGATAAAGTATGCCTGTATGAATTGCATTCTCGAAAACATCAAGTCCAACGGAACCTGATGTGTGCACCATTCTTGCATCCTGATCTTTTTTGATGATCAGCTGAGACAATTGCTTTATCACTTCATCCTTAACTGCAAATATGATCAGATCCACATTCGAATTAAATTCCTCCATATCGCAGATATATTCCGCATTGATCTGGTTGGAAAGCTGTTCTGCATTGATACAGCTTAAGCTATAAATTTGTTGTATAGAAATCCCGGCTTCAAAAAAACTTTTTGCAAGATGTGTTGCCACATTTCCGCTTCCTATGAATGATATTTTCTTAAATGAATTCAAAGAAATTAATTTTTGACTATTGTTTATTTATTATCAGCTTTTCTTTTTAACAAGCTAAGTAATATACCGCTTATCATGATTAAACAACCTAACCAGAGAAGATTTATAAACGGAAAGCTTATGGCTTTCATAATGATAAATTTATTGAGCTTTTGCTCTACCAGTATTTGCATTTTATTCTCTTCAGGAAGAATTTTAATGATGGAAAAGCTGACTTTATTTGCTTCTACTTTTGCAGGGATACTTGTGGCAACTACGTCTCTTACAAAATACACCGGTTCGATATAATATGTAGTGTCCATGGAAATGAATTTCATCCTTCCTCCTATTGCAATATCTTTGTGCTGTTTTTGAAACCCTTCAATTGGTGCATCCGGATCTATTTGTTCAAGTACCACCATACAGCGCGAAGCGGGTATGGTATCACCGATCTTAACGGTATAAGTATCCTGTACAACAGAATCTGCCTGCGATCCATCTTCTTTTAAAGGTGCTGAAGTGATGTGCGTATACAGATCGCTGAATACTGTTTTGCGCGTTGATGGCACAGGGTTATTTCCCATCTTGCTATTCAGCAAAATATTCGGTCGAAGTATAAATGTATTTTCAATTCTGCCTTTTTTATTTAATTCTTCATACCGCACATTGAAATAAATATTCCTTGTTGTAAAAGAATCACCTAAATAAGTAACGCGGTATCTGCCCATATTTGCAGGCTCATTCTTATACAATAAAACATTCTCTGCACTCTCTTTGGAAGTAAATCCTTTTCCGTAATCAATTCCATATTGATTAATGGAAAGTACTTCCTGTTTTCCCTGAGAGATTAAAATACCCAGCAACATAACAGCAAAACCTATATGCGAAACAGAGCCTCCTGAGATTTTAAACTTTCCTTTCAATACCTGGAAAATATACTGTGCATTTGCAGCTATTGAAAACAATGCGCAAAATGTAAGTAAAATATAATCGAGCTGGTATAAATTAAATGTGATAACTATTGCAATAGTTAAAGCAGCAGAAATAAAAAATGCAACGGATAATTGTATTGCCATTTTTTTTATATCCGTGATTTTATATTTGAAAAATTGTGTGACAGCTGATCCTAATGCAACTAAAACTGCCATCCATATCTGCACAGAATTATAATGATGTTTGATATCTGAAGGCGGCGCCAGTTTGGTATGAAATATTTTATTGATAACAGGAAACGATGTAAGCACAATAATATGTACTGCAGAAAATATAAATACAAGTGAACCTATAAATAACCAGAATTCTCTTGACGATAATTTTTCTTCTTCTGTTTTTGAAGGAATTTGTTTTTTAAATGTTCTGTCTGCAAATAAATATACTGCAGGAATTAGAAACGCAAGAATAGTGATGACGAGTTGAGCGCTCATTCCCATATCGGTAAATGAATGCACGGAAGCATCTCCCAGTATTCCGCTTTTTGTTAAGAACGAAGAATACATCACCATTAAAAATGCACCGATGAAAAAGATATAAGTAGCATGCAATGAATATCCCGAATGTTTGTAAGCCATTAATGTGTGTATGCCTGCAGCCAATATCAGCCACGGCACTAACGACGCATTCTCCACCGGGTCCCATGCCCAGAATCCTCCGAAACTCAGCGCTTCATAAGCCCACGCTCCTCCCATTAAAACGCCGGTGCCCAATATCATCAATGCAAACAAACTCCATGGAAGTACGGGCTTTACCCATTCCGTAAACTTTCGCTGCCAAAGTGAGGCAATAGCAAATGCTGCGGGAATTGTGCATGATGCAAATCCTAAAAATAACGTGGGCGGATGAATGACCATCCAGTAATTTTGCAGCGATGGGTTCAATCCCGTACCATCTTCCGGTATCCAGTCGGGATTCATTTTAAAAATTGGAATGTCCATTGTATCGCGCATTAATGCAAACGGACTTGAACCTAATTTATAATTGAAGATATAAATACCCAGCAACATCGAGCCAAGCAATACCTGAGCAAGTGCAACGATCGTTAGCACCGGGCTCTCCCAATCTTTTGCTTTAAAAATTAATACGCAACCTAATACACCGTGCCAGAACATCCACAGCAAGGTACTTCCTTCCTGTCCGCTCCACATCGCGGAAAACTGGTAATATGTAGGGAGAGATTTAGAAGTGTGTTCCCATACATACTTATATTCAAAAAAATGTCCGTGGATAAGCAGTAACAAACTCACCATAATACCAAAGACGGAAACAGCATGCAGGATATATAATTTTCTTGCAAAAGAAATCCATAAAAAAGATTTCGATAAATTATCTCTTTGAATTGTAGCGATGAAATAAGATATACATGCCGCTAATGAAGTAACAAAAGAAAGGATGATCAAAAAATGTCCTGCCTTGCCAAACAACACATGTTGTCCTATTGCATGAATATTCATATAATTTGGGAGGAGTAATTAAAAGGTGAAAGAAATAGCATGTTTATATAGTTCTGCCGCCGTTGCTTTCCTTTTCCCTGTTTTTATATTTGGACGGACATTTCAATAAAATATCATTGGCTTCAAAAACATCGCCATTCATTTTTCCGGTAACCACGATCTTTTCAGATCTTTCAATATCCCTTGGCTTAGCTTTAAGGACCACGACCAACTTCTCTACTTTTTGATCGTCCTGCACATACATTGAAAACCGGTTTGGATCTTTGGTTGGATTATATTCTATTCCTTTGTCTTTATTCAATAAACCCACCACCGTAAATTCCTTTCCCTGCCGGGCATACGATGATTCAAAATTTTCATACCGGCTGAATCCCTTGCCCAACATAACAGTAAGTGTGGCAACTAAAACAGCGACAAAAACAAGAGCAATAATATGAGTACGTTTCATCAAAAAAATATTTACCAAAAATACGCCGCTTAATATAAATAAACGCCTGGAGAAGATTAATTAATCTTAACTACTCCGAATTTATAATTTGTGCGAACCAAAACAAGCTTACATTATTAACGTACTGAACTGATAATGAATAAAATAACGTCAAATTAAAGCGCATAAGTTATCGCTTTCTATTTCAAGTGGAATATTCATACAATTATAAAAATTTTCCATGGCACACAAATAAGTGATCTCTATGATCTCAGTATCATTAAAATGTTTCTTCATCTGCGAAAATAATTCATCGGAAACCTGTTTCTGTTTCGTGATAGATCCTACATAACGAAATGCCGTTTTTTCTTTTTCGGTGAATAATTGCGAATACTCGAATTCATGCATGTGCTTAAACTTTTCTGTATAAACTTTTTTATCCATAGCATTTCGCATATTAATGTCTACGCAAAAGTTGCAGCCATTTGTTGCTGCAACATGATGTTTGATCAATTTTGCCAAAGCAGGATCAAGTGATATTTTTTCTTCGACATCGTTAAATTTCTTTGCAACAAACATGATGCCCGGAACGCGGTTATAAATAGTTTTCGCAGGAGTGATCACCTTACCGAACATTCTTTTAAAAAGGAAAAAACCTAACCGCATCATGATGCCGTTAGGTTTATCGATGGGTTCTATTCTGTGTTGCATAACTAATTTTTAGCTATGCTAATTTAGCACTAATTAGCTTTACAAATTCTGAACGTGTAGCCTGTTTTTCAAACTCTCCGGTGAATGCAGAAGTTGTGGTTGTAGAATTTTGTTTTTGAACGCCCCGCATCATCATGCACATGTGCTTTGCTTCAATAACCACGGCTACGCCTAATGGATTCAAAGCATCCTGTATGCAATCGCGAATCTGCATAGTCATACGTTCCTGTACCTGCAAGCGGCGTGCAAATGCATCCACCACTCTGGCAATTTTACTTAAGCCCGTTATTCTTCCATCCGGAATATATGCAACGTGCGCTTTCCCGAAAAACGGCAATAAATGATGCTCGCACATGGAATACAATTCAATATCCTTTACAATGATCATTTCTTTCTGGTCTTCGTGAAAAACCGCTGACAACAATATCGCTTTGGGGTCAAGAGAATAACCGTTCGTCATAAACTGCATCGCCTTCGTAATTCTTACAGGTGTTTTCAATAACCCCTCCCGCGAAGTATCTTCTCCCAGCAACCGTAAAACTTCTTTATAATGTTTTTCCAGTTCGGCATTTCGCGCAGCCATTTCAGGCGTTAATTCAATATTTTCCATGTTTTAAAGATACAAATTTACATAAACATGGTAAAATCATATTTGCGTTATGTGCCGTTCGCTTTAAACCCGATTGTCTTTCTTGGCTTAGGAATAGGATTTAATAATTCACGTAATGCGGCGAAAACAACCTGCATTTCCTTTTCATGTTTATTTACCTTACTGTTTTGCTTCATCAGGTTACGCTCCAACCGTTCTACTTTTAAAAGAATATCTTTATTATTGATCAAAACCTCCCGGATCTTTGTAAATACCCTAATGATCCTGATATTAACCTCTATTGCAGTTTTACTGTTTAACACACTAGATAACATCGCGACGCCTTGCTCGGTAAATGCATACGGTAAATTTCTCCTTCCTCCCCAAACTTTATCGTGGACCAAACTTGAAGTCGCAAATTGCGACTTCAAGTTTTCGGTCTCTTTTAAAGGTGTAAGGAATAAGGTGTAAGTGATAAGAAGCATTCTACAAAAAATCATGATGAAGTCTTATCATAATTTACAAATTCCAAAAACGTCCTTATTACTTATACCTTACTACTTTCACCTCTCACTAAAATAAATTCCCGCTGCAACAGGCAGCCGGACAATAACCAAAACCATCAATTCTTCTTACCTAACAAAAGAATCTCATTTGCTACCACTTCAGTAATGTGCTTCTTGTTGCCTTCTTTGTCGTCATATTGACGGTAAACAATTTTGCCTGACAAAGCAATCTCCATACCTTTATCGAGATACCTTTCCGCAAGCTGAGCCGTCCTGCCCCAGGCAACAACATTATGCCATTGCGTCTGCTGTTGTTTCTCGCCCTTGTTGTCATAATAATAGTCCGACGTGGCGATACTGAATGTGGCGACTTTCTTGTCCTCGCCAAATGTTTTGATCTCTGGTTTTTTTCCTAAGTTGCCGATCAACTGCACTTGATTTCTGATTGCTGACATGTTTTTAAATTTTATTACGTTAAAAAATCAATTAATAAAGATGCATTGCTGATTGCGCTTAGTACTTCTGCAATGATACTTCACCCATTGAGATACAAAGCGTGTACAGATTCCATAAATTTTATGAAATTAATTTTTACACAA
>JAQBNI010000153.1 GCA_028288625.1 Bacteroidota bacterium
CTATCGGAATTCCGCCGATATTACGCATCGCACGCTTGAACGGAAACCTGAACCATTCCTTTTTTACTGTAAATTTTAACGGGAGATGCATGAGATCAAATGCAGCCTTCGCAATAATAAGATCCCAGTTGCTGGTATGCGGCGCTGCAATGGTAATCGACTGATCAATTCCCTTAATAGAATCGGTTTTTAATTGCCAGCCTTTCAGCTTAAAGATCAATCGGAATAACCAGCTTATCATACCGCAAATATGCCCTATTTTTTTCGGAAAATAAAATTTAACATCTACCGTGGATAATAAACAAAACAACCATTGCGGAGTTATAATAAATATATTATCTTTAAAATTAGTTGCATTAACAACTATTAGTATAACAACTATGCCTGACTTCATAAAATCATTTGAGCAAAAATCTCCGGAAATTATTTTTGAGTGGAATGATGCGCTCAGTGAAGCACAGGGTTTTCTCGTGATCAACTCCTTGCGTGGTGGTGCAGCAGGCGGTGGAACGCGTATGCGAAAAGGCTTGACGAAGGAGGAAGTAATTTCTTTGGCAAAAACAATGGAGATTAAATTCTCTGTTTCCGGTCCGCCCATCGGTGGTGCAAAATCCGGCATCAATTTCGATCCTGCTGATCCGCGAAAAAAACAAGTACTGGAACGATGGTTTAAAGTTGTTGCACCGATCCTGAAAAACTATTACGGTACCGGCGGAGATATGAATGTGGATGAGATCGATGAAGTGATTCCTATAACAGAAGAGTATGGCATCTGGCATCCGCAGGAAGGAATTGTAAACGGACATTATCATCCTAAAGAAAAAGATAAGATCAACAAGATCGGTCAGCTCCGTGTAGGTGTTTCAAAAATATTGGAAGACGAAGATTTTACGCCATCCAAAAAAAATGGTTATGTGGTGGCGGATATGATCACCGGTTATGGTGTTTCAGAATCGGTGAAACATTTTTATAAGATCTGGAAGAATGAAACACTCGAAAATAAAAAAGTAACGATCCAGGGATTTGGAAATGTTGGCGCTGCAGCAGCATTTTTTCTGGCACAGGAAGGTGCAAAGATCACGGGCATAATTGACACAACCGGGGTTCTGATAAAAAAAGATGGTTTGAGTTATGAAGAAGTGCGCGATCTTTTTTTGAAGAGAGAAAACCGGAAATTATTTCATAAGGATTTTATTTCATTTGACAAAGGAAAAGATATTTTCTGGGATACGCCATCCGAAATATTTATTCCTGCGGCAGGTTCACGCCTGATCGGAGAAAATGAATTGAGTAAAATGATCAATGCAGGCGTGAAAGTAATTTCATCGGGAGCTAATGTTCCTTTTAATGATAAAGAAATTTTTTATGGAAAGATACTAAACCAGGCAGATGAAAAACTTGCAGTGATCCCTGATTTTATTGCGAACTGCGGCATGGCGCGTGTGTTTGCTTACCTCATGCAAAAGAATATTATTATTTCTGATAACGCTATTTTCAGTGATGTTTCCGATATTATTTATAAAGCACTTCAGAAAGTGCATAACAAAGATGCGCAGCCTGTTTACCTGACTAGAACTGCATTGCAGATTGCAATTGATGAGATCAACAGAATTTGAAGATTTGAAAATGTGGTAATTTTAAAATGATGTATAATAGAAGGAACAATAATAAACATCACATTGTTAATTATAAAGAAAACTGTGACCATTGACTATTGACCATTGACTAATATCTACATTATGGCTTATTATCACACACTCGGAAAAATCCCTCATAAGCGTCACACCATCTTTAAGAGCGAAGAAGGTAACCTGTATTACGAGCAATTGTTCGGCACGGAAGGGTTTCACGGAAAATCGTCTCTGTTATATCATATTCACCGTCCAACACAGATCACAAAATTTTCTGAAGGAAAAGATATCACCCCCGAAATTGCAGTGGCAAAAAATATTCAGCCTGTAAAACTGAAAGGATTTGATCTCTCTGAAAAAGATGATTTCCTGGAATCGAAAACGACATTGTTCATCAACAGCAATACAGAGATCGGTCTCGCATTTCCAAAAAAATCAATGACAGATTATTTTTTTAAGAATGCAGATGCTGATGAGATACATTTTATTCACTACGGCGATGGATACCTGGATACATTATTCGGAAGGTTGAATTTTAAGAAAGGAGATTACATCGTTATCCCGCGAGGAACGATCTATCAATATCATTTCAATACGGAAAAAAATAAAATTCTTTTTATCGAATCGCATTCGCCGGTAGAATTTCCAAAAAGATATACGAATGAATTCGGACAATTGCTGGAAAACTCACCGTTTTGCGAACGCGATCTGAGAGTGCCGGAATTCACACAACCCGTAAATGAAAAAGGGGAATTCCCGATCAAAATAAAAAAAGAGCAAACACTCCATACTATCACGTATCAGTATCACCCATTTGATGTTGTCGGTTGGGATGGCTATCATTTTCCTTACATTTTTTCTATTTATGATTTTGAACCGATCACCGGAAGAATACATCAGCCGCCTCCGGTTCACCAGACTTTCCAAACGAATGGCTTTGTGGTTTGTTCATTTGTGCCGCGCTTGTTTGATTATCATCCTTTGTCAATTCCTGCGCCGTATAATCACAGCAATATCGACAGCGAGGAAATGCTGTATTATGTGGATGGAGATTTTATGAGCAGGAATGATATCGGCGAAGGACAAATTACGCTGCATCCCGGCGGCATACCGCACGGACCGCATCCCGGCGCTGTAGAGCGAAGTATTGGCGCAAAAGAAACAAATGAGCTTGCAGTAATGATCGATACTTTTCAACCTTTAAAGATAACAAAGGCTGCAGCAAAGATTGAAGATAAAAGTTATGTAACAAGCTGGCTGGAACATTAATTTGAAAATTTGAAGATGTGACAATTTGAAGATTATCTGGATAGCTAAAATGAACCGTGTTATTGTTTAAAACGAAAATGAATTTTTGAATGAGAAATAATTTATTACTAAGTCAATTATCAAATTTTCAAATTCACTAATTATCAAATTAACCCCATGTCTAAAATAAAAAATACAGAATACGGTTTAGAAAAAACATTTGAAGGTGCTCAGGATTTTCTTCCGTTGCTCGGAACGGACTATGTTGAATTTTATGTCGGCAATGCAAAGCAAGCTGCACACTTTTATAAAACCGCATTTGGTTTCCAGTCGCTTGCTTATGCAGGATTGGAAACAGGAATAAAAGATCGTGCGTCCTATGTTTTGTCGCAGGATAAAATTCGTTTGGTATTAACTACGCCGCTGAATTCAAATTCCGTCATCAATGAACATATCACAAAACACGGCGACAGTGTAAAAGTAATTGCACTTTGGGTAGATGACGCGGTGAGATCTTTTGAAGAAACGACAAAGCGGGGCGCAAAAGTATTTATGGAACCGCATATTGAAAATGACGAGCATGGCGAAGTGATCCGCTCGGGTATTTATACCTATGGAGATACGGTTCACGTTTTCGTGGAGCGAAAAAATTATAATGGCATTTTTCTGCCGGGTTACCAACCATGGAAATCAGATTATAATCCTTCGCCTGTTGGTTTAAAGTTTATAGATCACATGGTCGGAAATGTGGGTTGGGGAGAAATGAATAAATGGGTAAAATGGTATGAAGACGTCATGGGCTTCGTAAATTTTCTTTCTTTCGATGACAAGCAGATTCATACGGAATATTCCGCGCTGATGAGCAAGGTAATGTCGAACGGGAATGGAAGAATAAAATTCCCGATCAACGAGCCCGCAGAAGGAAAAAAGAAATCACAGATTGAAGAATACCTCGATTTTTTTGAAGGAGCAGGTGTGCAGCACATTGCAGTAGCAACAGATGATATCATTAAAACTGTGATGGAATTAAAATCGCGCGGTGTGGAATTTCTATCCGCGCCGCCACATACTTATTATGAAGAAATTCCCGGAAGGTTAGGCAAACACATGAACGACATGCATGAAGATATTTCAATACTGGAGAAACTTGCAATATTGGTTGATGCGGATGAAGATGGCTACCTGCTGCAGATCTTTACGAAACCTGTTGAAGATCGTCCAACATTATTTTTTGAGATCATTCAGCGCATGGGCGCAAAAGGATTTGGCGCCGGAAATTTTAAAGCATTGTTTGAATCGATAGAAAGAGAACAGGCAAAAAGAGGAACGTTATAGTCGTGAGTCATAAGTCGTAAGATAAAATACTTACACTTTTACATTATCAATATGGAAACCAACTACGGATTTATCATAGAAAAAACCGGAAAGAAGATCAAACTTGAGCTTCAGCGGAGGTTCAACGAAAATGGTTTTGATATTACTGTAGACCAATGGGTAGTATTGCTGGAGCTGCATAAACACGGCGTACAGAACCAGGTGGAATTATGCGAGCGCTGTTTTAAAGATGCGCCAACCATAACAAGGATCATTGAGCTGCTGGTAAAAAAAGAATTGATTGAACGCGCAGCATGTAAGGACGACCGCAGAAAATTTAATATCTCTTTAAACAAGAAAGGGAAACTACTGATCCAGAAATTACTGCCAATCGTCGTAGAGTTCAGAAAACAAGGATGGAACAACCTCACCGAAAAAGATATACAGCACCTGGTGAGAATCACCAATAAAATAACGGGAAACTTAGAAAACAATGCCTGATAATAAGCTTCATACAAAATGTGTAATTCCCGTAGATCCGGAAAGTGATTTTTCCATTTACAATTTACCTTATGGCATTTATTCTACAGAACACAAGCCTAAACGTGCCGGTGTTGCCATCGGTGAATATATTATTGATCTTTCCGAATTATACCTGCAGAGTTTTTTTGAGGATAAAATTTCACACAACGTATTTGAAAAAGAATTTCTGAATGATTTCCTCGCGTTGGGAAATGAAACATGGAAATTTGTTCGTGAAAAATTACAGCAGCTGTTAACCGATGAAGAATTATTCGCTTCCAAAAAAATTCAATTTACAGATGCACAGAGCAATGCAACGATGCACGTTCCAATAAATGTTGGTGATTATACAGATTTTTATTCCAGCGAAGAACATGCTTCCAATGTCGGGAAAATGTTTCGTCCGAACGCTGACCCGCTGCTACCGAACTGGAAGCACATGCCTATCGCATATCATGGAAGAAGTTCTTCTATCATTACAAATAATATTCCTGTTAAACGTCCCAAGGGTCAATATTTAAAGGGAGAAGAAATTGTTTTCGGTTCATCCAAAACTTTAGACATAGAATTGGAATTAGGATTTATCATCGGTAAAGAAAATAAACTTGGGGAGCCTGTTGATGTGAATGATGCAACCACTCATATTTTTGGCTGTGTTTTATTAAATGATTTTTCTGCAAGAGATATAC
>JAQBNI010000045.1 GCA_028288625.1 Bacteroidota bacterium
TACGATTTTTGTTTGATGGCCCGGATGCTGATTTCCGCGCTGTATTGGACAAGCTTGGAAATACACCGCTTCCAAAATATATTAAAAGAGAGCCTGAAGAATCCGATAAGGAAAGATACCAGACCGTTTTTGCAAGCAAGGAAGGCGCTGTTGCAGCTCCAACTGCAGGCATGCACTTTAGCAGGGAACTGATGAAGCGTTTGGAAATTAAAGGTGTGGATTTCGCGGAACTCACATTGCATATTGGATTAGGAACTTTCCGTTCAATTGATGTGGAAGATCTTTCCAAACACAAAATGGATGCGGAATATTTTAAGGTAGATGAGAAATGCACGAAGATCGTGAACCGTGCATTGCAGCGTAATAAAAAAGTTTGCGCCGTGGGAACTACTGCGATGCGCTCTTTGGAGACTGCAGTTTCTGCTGAAAGATTATTAAAACCGATGGAAGGCTGGACGAATTTATTTATTCATCCGCCTTATGATTTTAATATTGCGAATTGCATGATCACGAATTTCCATATTCCAAAATCCAGTTTGATCATTATGGTGGCTGCGTTTGCAGGCTTTGATCTGACCATGGAAGCATATACGATCGCGATGAATAAAAAATACAGCTTCTTTTCTTATGGAGATGCGATGCTGATCATAGATTAGTCTATCGTTGTCAGGATGTAAAAAAGTTAAAAAAAAAGCCCTTGCAATGCTGGGGCTTTTTTTTATTTTGACAATAGCTTATTGTTATTGTTTTCCTCTTTCATTATACACTTTCACCAACTGCCTAACAGTTTCTTCCAGTATACCTTTCCTGTAACTATATGCCCAGCCATTTGTTTCTGAATATGTGCCATCCTTTCTATTAAAAATATCTATTGTAGCTCCGCTTGTCCCTGATATCAAATGATCAGATTGTTTTGCATATTCATGAAAATGTTCGCCAAAACTCAATGCGTAAGCATATTTATTTCTATCCAGATATTTCTCATTTGATGTATCGATATTAGTTGTTAATTCATAAGGAAATGGATAATTTTCTTTCATTATTTTCTCAAATGTCGCATTCTCTTTTTCGTATGCGTCCTTTCCTTTTTTATTGATGTCAGACATTATCTCAATTAGCAATACAGTATTTTTTGGATCAAAGTCCAAAGGTATCCATGCTTCCCGGTCAAATCTCATTGCAGAAGTTTTACCCATTGAAATGCCGTTAAACAGAAAACCACTTGAGGCAAATATCAGGAGCGGAAATAAAATTCTTTTCATTATAAATGTATTTATTATAAATATACCGATTGCAGACTCCTGATCAAAATGTATTCGATTAATTTTATCAGAAGAGAACAAAGTTTCATGAGATGCAAAAATTCTTTCAAATTTGCTTTGTTTTCTTAGCACCCTTTGTCCGAAGGACTCCTTTAGAGCGTGAAACTTTTCTATAAATCAAATCCAATATCTCTGCGGAAATATTTCCCTTCGAAAGAAATTTTCTCTGCGTTTTTATTTGAAATGCGGATCGCTTCTTTCCAGTTTTCGTGTAAGGATGTTACGGCAAGCACTCGACCGCCGTTAGTGATCAACTTCCCGTTTTCAGTTTTTGTTCCTGCATGAAAAACAATGGAATCGTTTATTTCATCAATTCCATTGATCACTTTTCCTTTTTCAAAATCTCCGGGATAACCGCCGCTGGAGAGAATGATCGTTACTGCTGCTCTTTGATCCTCCTGGATGTTCACGGTTGACAGTTCACCGTTCACCGTTTTTGAAAATAATTCAACAATGTCGTTCCCTAAACGCGGCAACACCGCTTCTGTTTCCGGATCGCCCATCCTGCAATTATATTCCACGACCTTAATTTCGCCATTCTTTAAAACCATCAAGCCGATATAAACAAAACCGATATAAACAATTTTATCTTTTTGAAATCCTGCAATCGTCGGCTGAATAATTTTTTCCTCAACCATCTTCATCATATCATCTGTAACAAAAGGCGGCGGCGATACTGCTCCCATTCCGCCGGTGTTCAAGCCGCTATCGCCTTCACCAATTCTTTTATAATCTTTTGCACTAGGAAGAATTTTATAATCCTTCCCATCCGTTAAAACAAAAACAGAAAACTCAATGCCATCCATAAATTCTTCGATCACAACTTTCGAGCTTGCATCTCCGAATTTACCCGATAACATTTCTCTGAATTCTTCTTTTGCTTCTTCGATACTTTGGCAGATCAACACACCCTTTCCTGCAGCAAGTCCATCCGCTTTTAAAACGATTGGAATATTTTGTTTTTCTATGTAAGACAATCCTTCTTCTAAATTTTCAGAAGTAAATTCTTTATAAGCAGCAGTTGGAATATTATGCCGGATCATAAATGCTTTTGAAAAAGCCTTGCTGCCTTCGAGCTGAGCGCCGTTTTTTGAGGGACCGATCACCGGAATATTCTTTAACTGATCATCCTCTAAAAAAAAATCATAAATACCTTCGACTAGCGGCACTTCCGGTCCCACCACAACCATCTCTACATTCTTCTCTAAAACAAGATTTTTTATTCCTTCAAAATCAGTGACTTCAACATTTATATTTATGCCAAATTGTGCCGTTCCCGGATTTCCAGGCGCCGTAAAAAGCTGCGTACACAATTTACTTTGCGTAATTTTCCAGGCAAACGTGTGCTCTCTCCCCCCCGATCCCAGCAATAAAATATTCATGTGGATTTTTTTGCAAAATAAGCCCTTTTAAGTGAATGACATTTTGTCTTTGGAACTTTTTTTGCACATAAATTTCGAACCGGGTTTTATTATCAGTCAAATAGCGTTAAAATCTCCCTCAATCAACGTAAAATGTTAACTTTGCAGACCATTTTTAATTTTCTATCATGTTAAATATCATACAAAAAGGATTATCTCAACTTTTCGGCAGCAAATCAAACCGCGACGTAAAGTCAGTTGCGCCGATAGTGGATGAAATAAACGAGCATTTTTTTTCCTATCAGAATCTTTCACACGATGAATTGCGCCAGAAAACACAAGATTTCAGGTACAGGATCCGGCAGTATTTATCGGAGATCGACAAGCAAGTAAATGAACTCACGGAAAAGGCGGAAACGGAAGAACTGGAACTCGAAGAAAAAGAAACAATTTTCGGACAAGTTGATAAATTAAAAAAAGAACGCGACGATGCAATCGAAGAAATATTAACTGAAATTTTACCGGAAGCATTTGCAGTCGTAAAAGAAGCGGCGCGAAGATTTTCAGAAAATGAATTCATTCATGTAAAAGCAACGGAGCTAGATAAAGAACTCGCGGTAAAAAATCCGCATATAAAAATACAGGGCGATGAAGCTGTATATCCGAATAAATGGACGGCAGCAGGCGGCGATATTTCCTGGAACATGGTGCATTACGATGTGCAGCTGATCGGTGGTATCGTATTGCATCGCGGAAAGATCGCGGAAATGGCAACGGGTGAAGGAAAAACATTAGTGTCTACTCTGCCTGCTTATCTCAATGCGTTAGCAGGCTGCGGCGTTCACATCGTTACGGTGAATGATTATCTCGCACGACGTGACTCGGAATGGAACGGAATGCTTTTTAATTTCCTCGGCATAACGGTTGATTGTATCGATAAGCACGAACCGCATACAGACGGAAGAAAGAATGCATACTTAGCAGATATCACTTACGGAACGAACAACGAATTCGGTTTCGATTACCTGCGCGACAACATGGTGCGCGACCCGGATGAACAAGTGCAGCGAAAACTGCATTACGCGATGGTGGATGAGGTTGACTCCGTTTTAATTGATGATGCAAGAACACCGTTGATCATCTCAGGTCCGGTTCCCAAAGGCGATGAGCAGATGTTCCATGAATTAAAACCGAGGATTGAAAGACTGGTCGCTTCGCAAAAAAAAGCTGTGGGACAATTTTTATTAGATGCAAAAAGATTAATTGCAGAAGGAAAAACCGGACCAAAGGAAGGCGAAGGCGGACTGGCATTATTGCGTGCACATCGCGGCTTGCCAAAGAATACCGCACTCATTAAATTTTTAAGTGAAGCAGGCAACAAGCAAATTTTAAATAAAACAGAAAATTATTATTTACAGGATCAGCAAAAAGAAATGCCGACCTGCGATGCGGAATTATATTTTGTGATCGATGAGAAAAATAATCAAATCGATCTTACAGAAAAAGGCATAGAATTAATTACAACTTCAGGCGAGCAAAAAGATTTTTTCCTGATGCCGGATGTTGGCGCATTGCTTGCTGAAGTAGAAAATGAACCGATCTCTCACCAGGAAAAACTGGAAAAGAAAGATGTGGTCCTTCAGGATTTCAATATTAAATCGGAACGCCTTCACACCGTTAACCAATTACTGAAAGCATATTGTTTGTTTGATAAAGACATCGAATATGTAGTGATGGAAGGAAAAGTGAAAATTGTTGATGAGCAGACGGGACGTATCATGGAAGGAAGGCGTTACAGCGACGGCTTGCACCAGGCGATCGAAGCAAAAGAAAATGTTGCCGTGGAAGCTGCAACCCAAACTTTCGCAACGATCACGCTGCAGAATTTTTTCCGGATGTACCACAAGCTTTGCGGTATGACCGGAACGGCAGAAACAGAGGCTTCTGAGTTCTGGGAAATTTACAAACTCGACACTGTTGTTGCTCCGACAAACAAGCCAACACAGCGTATCGATCATGAAGACCTGATCTACAAAACAAAGCGTGAAAAATATACCGCGATCATCGAACAGATCGCACAACTGAGAACTGACGGTCGCCCTGTTTTAGTGGGAACAACCAACGTGGAAGTTTCCGAATTGCTGAGCAAGATGTTGAGCATGCGAAAAATTCCGCATAACGTTTTAAATGCAAAACAGCACCAACGCGAAGCCGAAATTGTTGCACAAGCCGGTTTAGCCGGACAAATTACAATTGCGACCAACATGGCTGGTCGTGGTACGGATATAAAATTAGGACCTGGCGTGAAAGAGGCAGGCGGTTTAGCGATCGTGGGCTCGGAACGCCACGATTCACGCCGTGTAGACAGACAGCTGCGTGGTCGTGCAGGACGGCAGGGAGATACAGGTTCTACGCAATTCTATGCATCTCTCGAAGATGATCTGATGCGCTTGTTTGGTTCCGACCGTATTGCAGGATTAATGGACCGCATGGGTTACAAGGAAGGTGAAGTGATCCAGCATTCGATGGTAACAAAATCGATTGAACGCGCGCAGAAAAAAGTGGAAGAGAATCACTTCGGCACGCGTAAGCGCTTACTCGAATATGATGACGTGATGAACGCGCAGCGCGAGGTGATCTACAAGCGCAGGTATCATGCGCTGGTGGGCGAGCGAATTACTTTCGACCTCATCAATATGTTTTATGATCTCAGCTATGAGATCTGTACGGATGGAAAATTATCACAGGATATAGAAGCATTCAAGCTCGATTGTTTCCGTTTTCTTTCCGTTGATACCGCGATCACGGCAGATGATCTTAAAGCAAAGAACGCAGATGAGCTTGCAGATCATTTATACCGCGAAGTGTACCAGAAATATGTAAGGAAATCTGAAGCGATCATGAAGGAAGCATACCCGATCGTGAAGAATGTATACGAACAGCAGCGCGGTAAGTTCGAGAATATGGTGATTCCTTTTACTGATGGAAACAGGAACGTAAATATTGTAACCAACCTCGAGAAATCTTACAACAGCAAGGGAAGAGAACTGATCAAAGTTTTCGAACAGAATATTATTTTATCTTTTATTGATCATCACTGGAAAGATCATTTACGACAAATGGATGACCTGAAACATTCCGTGCAGATGGCGGTACACGAGCAAAAAGATCCGCTGCTGATCTTTAAGTTTGAAGCGTTCGAATTGTTCAAGCAGATGCTGAGTATGATCAACAAGGATGTTACCACGTTTTTAATGAAGGGAAGTTTGCCGGTGCAGGATCCGCAGCAGATCACGCAGCATAAGCAACCAAAAAGAATTGCGGAAAAGACAAAGGAATCACGCGGCGACGGAACGATGGAAGATGAATTTGCAGGCGCGGGTACAGCTCCGAGTGAAAAGCCGCAGCCTGTTCGCGCGGAAGTGAAGATCGGAAGAAATGATCCTTGTCCATGCGGGAGCGGCAAGAAATACAAGCATTGCCACGGACAAGTGACCGCTTGATAATGTTGAATGATGAATGTTGAATGATGAATGAGAGTCAGGAATAGAGAATCAAGAATCAGGAAAAAGTATGTACAATGTGACTCCTGATTCCAAGCTCTTGATTCACTAAAAAAATACTATGAAATATTTATTTACTTTTTGTTGTTTGTTGTTTACTGCTTATTCTTTAAAAGCGGAAGAAAACGATTCAATACAAATCAAAAACAATATTCTTTTTTTCCGTGATCCGCGGGTGGATATTTTACAAAAGATATATGCGCGTAAAACTCCCGGACCGCGAAAGGGCGCAACACGCGTACAGGTTTTCCAAGCCACTTCACGGGATAAAGTTTTTGAAGCGAAGATGCAATTCTCCGCACACTTTCCGGGTATCATGACTTATGTAACTTATGCTCCGCCGAATTTTAAATTAAGAGCAGGAGATTTTGAAACGCAACAGGAAGCATACAAATTCCTGCAGCAGGTAAAGCCGCTCTTTCCTGCAAGCTTCGTCATCGAAGAAAAAATTGTTGATGACGATAAAAAATATAAGCCGAAGAATTATTAGCTGGTTAGACCCGAAATGCTTTGGGCTAAACGCAACAAATAAATTTACAAATTTTTACCCGCTTGCGTTTATGCTGTTAGACGTTGTATGTTAGTGGATGATTCTGAATTTATACAACAAATAAGCAATTACAATCGCCATTAATAGAATTATTAAATTAGAGGTTCCTTTTTCTTTTTGATATCTTTTTCTAAGTGATCTGAATCCTTGATAGCTTGCTTTTTTTCCAAATCTATATGCATCATATTTATGTGCAGCATCATGTGCAGCCTGGTTTGGAAAAACATGAAGATTATCCATTGAATTATTTAATTTATTTCGGTCTATATGATGGACAACTTCTTTAGATTTTAATTTTCTTCCTAATTTTTTTTCCGCCATCCATTGATGTACAGGTCTATTTGAACTTATAAACCTCAAATATCCTTTCTCGTCGATGTATGTTTTTTCATTGCTCATATCGATAACATATTGCCACTAACGGTTGCGCATAGGCGCAGGTGGCAAACACAAATAAAAATAAACAAATTTTTGCCACTTGTGCTTATGCGCTGTTATAGGTTGTTGCCTTTGCTTACAGTAAATCAATTTTTGAATTATGATCAAAGTTTCTTAAATTTACGTAAATATTATTTATGGAAACCGTACTTATTAATGCAAAGAAAAAATCTGATGTGACATTTCTTATTAGTCTTGCAAAGAAACTAGGAATGTCTGCTAAGGCACTTAGTCATGCGGAAATTGAAGATTGGAAACTAGCCCAAAAGATAGAGGCTGGAATGAAAACACCTAGTGTTAGCCGGAATGTAGTAATGAAAGCATTAGGGAAATGAAAGTTGAATTTAAAAAGTCTTTTCTAAAAGAATTACAGAAGCTTAAAAACAAGGCATTGAAAGATTCAATTGCAGATTGTATTGTTCAGGTTGAATCTGCTAAAAATGTAACTCAGATTAAAAACTTAAAGAAACTTTCAGGATATGATGTTTATTATCGAATCCGAATCGGTGATTATAGAATTGGAATCAAAGTAGAAAATGAAGTTGTTTACTTTGCTGCTTTTGAACACAGAAAAGATATTTATAAAAGTTTTCCTTAGTTATTCTTCCTTCGTATAATTTAATGTAGAATGTTCCAGGCAATTACCTATAACGGTCGCGGCTAGGCGCAGGTGGCTAAACGCCTTTGAAAATACTAAAAGATTTAGCCACTTGCGCTTGAGCCGCTGTTATGTGCCGTTTACATTCCATTTCTAAATTTAATAATCGCCACAATAACAGATATTATGGCACCTACAAGACTGAAAGGAGCTAGTCTATCAGTTGCCTGTTCTATTAAGGTACCTACTAGTCTCTTAGCTATCCAAATTGATAATCTAAAGAAAGGAATAAGTAAAAAAGTGATAAGTGAAAGCAACAAAAAAGTTAAAAATGGGAAAAATGCTCCGAACATTTGTATTCCTATATATGGGGTAAAGATTTTTTCCATCATATCATTCATAAGATAGAAGTTTCTTAAATTCCATCCATAAATCGTAGAATAAAAAACTCCATATCTTTTTTCTGCAGCTAACAATATAAAGAACAATGAAATAACAACGAAATAAAGTGCATATTTCGGTGAGCTAAAATCATCTACAATCCTAAGAATATTTAAAAAGAAAATCCAAATAACTAAGTCTAGAGCAAGATTAATAAGTAATAGTTGCAAAATCTTAATTCCATGAATACTTTTAGATATTAAAAAGATATCATAACTAGTTTTATTCTCTATAAAGTTACTCAATGGAGCAGTTTGTGAAGTAAATAAAATTGAAATTGAAGATATTGTAATCCAAAATAATGGTGATGATAAATAGTTAGGGCCATATGCTTTTTTAAGAAATGCATCAAAAGAAAGTAGTACTTTTTGTGGGACGTTTAAAGGATTAATTTTTAGTAGTTGATTTGCAGATTTTTCAAGTGCTTTTTTGAGTTTTTCCTTTTCACTTAAAAATATAATCCTGTCCAACAATAAGCATATGGAATTAATAATAACTAATACTGCTGCAAACTTAATCATATGGTATATTTTAGAATAACTGCAAATAAATGGCACATAACGGTCGCGGCTAACTGCAGGCGGCGTAATTAATTGTCTGCACTTTAAATTTCCGCTAAGATAAATGTAATAAAAAAGTTTTAGGAAGCGACTAATAGCCGCTTGCGGTTAGGCGCTGTTAGCAGCTGTAACCAAAATTTCTTACACACTAAGCAATTGAAGTAAACTTTTGAGCATTTATGCTTGCAAACTCTCTTTATATATTGCGACGTGAGAACGTATTCTCAACACCTGGACAATTTAATGGAAGATATTGTAGAGGACAATAATGTTGGCGACAAATAGCGCGACAAATCTTACCGGCTTAAAAGTGATACCTACTTACTTTTTAAAATTTTGGTTATTGCTGTCTAACGGTTGCAGCTACACATCAGTTGCGTGTTTTAACTGCTTCCAGTTTAAAGTTAGAGAAAAGATCTTTAAGAGTTTGTAGAAGAAATTAGAATTAGTAGCAATTGTGTGTAGGTGCTGTTAGCGGTTAGTAATAAAAAAAAACTTTACGCACTTCCCCAAGCAATTTTAGACACTGATAAGCGTCTGCGGCATTGTGTACAGCAATAAATTGCGACATGAGAACTTATACAAACTTACTTATTTACTAAAAAATAAAATTGCGCGAACCAAAGTTGGTGGCAAAGTGAAAGCGATTTACGCGATTAAGAAACTGTTAGTGAGAACGAATTAACTTTTAATTTTTTTATTATAACCGTCTAACGGTTGCGGCTACGTGCAGGCAGCGTATTAATTGTAAACACTTTCAACTTGCACCAATATAAATGTAAGAAAAAAGTTTTAGGAAGCGACTAATAGCTGCTTGCGCTTTAGCCGCTGTTAGCAACTGTAACCAAAATTTATTACCAACTCGCAATTGAAGTAAACATTTGAGCATTTATGCTTGCAAACTCTCTTTATAAATTGCGACCTGAGAACGTATTTACATTGTTTGGACAATTAATGAAAAGTATTGTTGAGCACAAAAATGTTGGCGACAAATAGGAGACA
>JAQBNI010000072.1 GCA_028288625.1 Bacteroidota bacterium
GATCTGTCCATTCACTTTCGGATCGAAAAGATCGCATCGCAATTCGGGAATTGGTTTATTCAAATCATATTTATTTCGTGCAAGCTGCATCTGCTGATGAATGGAATCTGCAAAGTTGCCTTCGCCGCGCATTCTTCTTCCCCGTTGCGAATCCTGCAATTTACCGCCATGCACTGCTGCTGTCTGATTTAAAATTTTATCTTTTCGCATCGGGAAAGCGCGTGTCACCCAATCTGTAAATACAGCCTCCACTTCTCCCGGCAATCGCAATATAGTATAGTTAATGCCCAGCGCGCCATACTCGCTCGCTTGTTTAGCGATCGCAAAAATTTCTGTATCCGTTAATCCCGGAATGATCGGCGCGATATTTACAGTAACAGGTATGCCCGCTTTAGTTAATGCCTCCACAGTTTGTAATCTCTTAATTGCAGAAGCAGTTCGCGGTTCCATCTTGCGCCTGATCTCTTCATCCAAAGTAGTTATGCTCATCACACAATGCGCTAAATTCATCGAAGCCATCTCACTCAAAATATCTATATCTCGTTGTATCAAACTATTTTTTGAGATGGTACAAACCGGGTGCCGATGCTCCAGTAAAACTTTCAACATGTTCCGTGTGATCTCCAGTTTTCTTTCAATAGGTTGATAACAATCCGTATTCCCGGAAAACATGATCGGACTTGGCACCCACGATTTTTTTGAGATCGTTTGCTTTAATAACGCCGGTGCATTTTTTTTCACGAGAATGACGCGCTCAAAATCCAAACCGGCATTATATCCCCAATAAGGATGCGTGTTGCGGGCATAGCAATAAGAACATCCATGCTCGCAGCCTTCATAAGGATTCATCGAATATTCCGCGCGGATATCCTGACTCTTTACAGGGTTTACAATTGTTTTAGGAAATACTTCGATGTATTTTGTTTGCACACTTGCTGCACCTTCTTCATCTTCTAAATATTCTTTTTCATCGTAATTAAATTTAGAATAACGATTCGTCAGGTTGTTTTGCGCACCTCTGCCTTTTTCGGGTACCGGGGAAGATTTCATCCTATTAAAATAGGAAAAGAAATGAGATGTGAGAGACGAGATTTGAGATTTTTATTTTACGTATTTTTATTTTTAGTGGATATGATGATTAAGAAAATATCTCTCATTTCTCTAATCTCACTTCTATCCATCTAAACCAGCTCTTTACATATTGCCGAAATTGTTTTCACATCGCCCATGGTGTAATAATGAAGACAAGGAACACCAAATTTTATGAGGCTTTTACTTTGCTGAATACACCATTCGATTCCCACCTGCCGCACATCTTCATCGCTCTTGCATTTTCTCACTTCCTTTACAAGATCATCGGGCATATCAATATAAAATGAAGCGGGAATAGTGTTGAGCTGCGACATGCGCGTGATCGGCTTAATGCCCGGAATAATCGGAACATTGATTCCCATCTTCCTGCAATCTTCTACAAATTTAAAATATGGTCGGTTGTCGAAAAACATTTGCGTAACGACGTAATCACCGCCGGCATCAATTTTCTTTTTGAGGTACAAAAGATCCTCATCATAATTCGCCGCTTCGAAATGTTTCTCCGGATAACCCGCTACACCGATATTGAAATCTGTCTTTACAGGATTGATCAGATCATGATCGAGATATTTTCCTTTATTCATCTGCGCGATCTGCTCAATGAGATCAAGTGCATAAGCATTTCCATCAGGCTCGGGAACGAATTTCTTTTCAAGTTTTCTCGCATCGCCTCTTAGTGCTAAAATATTTTGTATACCTAAAAAGCCTAAATCAATCAACGCATTTTCAGTTTCCTCCTTGCTAAAACCTCCGCATAAAAAATGGGGAACCGCTTCTATATTATAACGGTATTTTATCGCGGCACAAATTCCAACTGTGCCCGGACGTTTTCTCACCGCCACTTTTTCGAAGTAACCGCTTGGCGTTTGCTTGTATTCAAATTCTTCACGGTGATAAGTAACATCAATGAACGGCGGCTTAAATTCCATCAGTGGATCCAGCACTTTCGTAATAGATTCAATGCTCTTGCCTTTTAAGGGAGGCAGGATCTCAAACGAGATCAATGTTTTCTCTTTATTCTGTGCTAATATATCTGTAACCTTCATTGATTTTCTAAATGGAGCACGAAAATAGCAAATAGAGTAGTAATATCATAAAGTTGAGGTATTCATAAGCGGACAATATTGAAAATTCAGAATAACATAATAACCACCTATTGCAAAATTAAAGCTCAAAGTGTATCTTTGGGCTTTAATTTTGTTCTTTACATATCAACTTATTGCGAAAGACGGAGGGAATAGGCCCGCTGATGTCTTGGCAACCCTTTTTAGAATTGACTGCAAAAGTCAACTTTTAAAAGAAGGTGCCAAATCCTACTTTGTAAATTGATTTACAAAGAATGATAAGTAAGTATTCAATATCCGCTTCCCTTATCCGATTTCGTAACAAGTTTATTTAATTATTTACCAGGATTATCCTTTTAAAATGGAGGCAACATGAACGAGTTATTAAATGAAATTGCAAGAAAACGCATTCTCATCCTCGATGGAGCAATGGGAACGATGATCCAGCGATATCAGCTGGAAGAAGAAGATTACCGCGGGGACAGATTTAAAGATCATCCGTATTCTTTAAAGGGTGATAATGATCTTTTGTCGATCACCCGACCGGATATCGTTAAAGAAATTCACCGCCAGTATTTTGAAGCCGGTGCAGACATCGTCGAAACCAATACTTTCAGCGGTACCACAATTGCACAAGCAGATTATCACCTGGAAGATGCGGTTTGGGATATCAATTTCCAAAGTGCAAAAATCGCAAAAGAAGTTGCGGATGAAATGACTGCTAAAGAACCCCACAAGCCCCGTTTTGTTGCCGGCGCGATGGGTCCAACCAACCGCACGTGTTCGCTTTCTCCGGATGTAAATGATCCCGGTTTCAGGGCTGTTACTTTTGATGAATTGGCAAATGCTTATCACGACCAGGCAAAAGCACTGATCGAAGGGGGTTCAGATATATTATTGGTGGAAACAATCTTTGATACTTTAAATGCGAAAGCAGCATTGTTTGCTATTCAAACTTTATTTGAAGAAATAGGAAGAGAATATCCGGTGATGATCTCCGGTACGATAACAGATGCGAGCGGACGAACACTAAGCGGACAAACCACCGAAGCATTTTTAATTTCCGTATCTCATGTTAATCTATTCTCTGTGGGATTGAATTGCGCTTTAGGCGCAAAGGAACTACGACCTTATTTGCAGGTACTCGCAAAAGAATCGCCGTTCCTTGTCAGCGCTTATCCGAATGCAGGATTGCCGAATGAATTTGGCGCGTATGATGAAACACCGGATATTATGGGTGAGCAGATCCGTGAATTTTTAGATCTTGGGTTGGTAAATATTTTAGGCGGATGCTGTGGCACTACTCCTGAACACATCAAAAAAATTGCAGAAATTGCCGCCGAATTTAAACCGCGGATTGTGGAGAGTGAATTGCTAATGGTCGATAGTCAATAGTCCATGGTCGATAGTCCATAGTTAAATAAAAACAATGTCATTAAAGTTTGAGAATTTAAGAGTTTGGCAAATGGCTGTTGATTTAAGCGGCGAGGTTGATGAGTTAACATTTTCATTTCCTAAAAGAGAACAATTTATTTTAACACCTCAGATTAAAAGAGCAACAGATTCAATCGCTTTAAACATTGCCGAAGGCTCAACCGGACAAACAACTCCTGAATTCAAAAAGTTTTTAGGATACTCTTTAAGATCAGCTATAGAAGTAATTGGTTGTTTATATTTAGGAAAAAGAAGAAAGATTATTTCCGACGAATCATTTACTGTATTTTATGATAAAACTGTAACCCGGATAAAATCTATTCAAGCGCTCCGCAATTCACTAAAATAACTATTGACCATTGACTATGGACCATCGACAAAACATACTTAAATTAAGCGGACTCGAGCCATTGCTGATTACTCCACAATCCATCTTTGTAAATATCGGTGAGCGTACAAATGTTACGGGCTCCAAAGCATTTTTAAAAATGATACGCGAAGAGCGTTTTGAAGATGCACTTGCTGTAGCGATGGACCAGGTGCGTGGCGGTGCACAGGTGCTCGATGTAAATATGGATGAAGGGATGATCGATGGTGAAAAGGCAATGGTAAAATTTTTGAATATGATTGCTTCCGAACCGGAAATTTCACGTATCCCTATCATGATTGATTCTTCTAAATGGGAGATCATTGAATCCGGCTTAAAATGTATACAGGGAAAGGGCATTGTCAATTCCATCAGTTTAAAAGGAGGAGAGGAAGAATTCATAAGGCAGGCGAAACTTGTAAAGAAATATGGCGCTGCCACGGTGATCATGGCGTTTGATGAGCAGGGACAAGCCGATAGCTACGAACGAAGAATAGAAATTTGTCAGCGATGTTACGACATCATGGTGAACATCGTAAAGTTCAATCCTAACGATATCATTTTCGATCCTAATATTTTTCCTGTCGCTACAGGAATGGATGAACACAAAAATAACGCGATCGATTTTTTTCGCGCCACAAAATGGATCCGCACAAATTTAAAAGGCGCGCACGTCAGCGGCGGTGTCAGCAATGTTTCATTTTCTTTTCGCGGGAATAATATTGTCCGCGAAGCCATGCACTCTGCATTTTTATATCATGCGATCAAAGAAGGCATGGATATGGGTATCGTGAACCCGACGATGATCGAAGTGTACGACAATGTTGAAAAAGGTTTGCTTGAACGCGTGGAAGATGTTTTATTGAACAGGAGGGATGATGCAACCGAACGGTTACTGGAATATGCGGAAACCGTAAAAGGCACTGCAAAGAAGAAAGAAGAAGACCTGACATGGAGAAATCAATCGGTAAATGAAAGATTGAAACATGCGCTTGTCAAAGGCATCGTTGACTTCATTGACCAGGATACAGAAGAATGCCGACTGCAGTACGCGCGTCCGCTGGATGTAATTGAGGGACCGCTGATGGATGGAATGAATGTAGTGGGCGATCTGTTCGGTGCCGGAAAAATGTTTTTACCGCAGGTTGTGAAAAGCGCGCGCGTAATGAAAAAGTCCGTGGCGATTTTGTTGCCTTATATTGAAGCGGCTAAAGAAGCCGGAACAAGCAGCAAGCAGGGAAAAATTTTGCTCGCCACTGTAAAAGGCGACGTACACGATATTGGAAAAAATATTGTTGGTGTCGTACTCGGCTGTAATAATTTTGAGATCGTAGACCTCGGTGTGATGGTAGCATGTGATAAAATTCTGGATGCTGCAATAAAAGAAAATGTAGACATCATTGGATTAAGCGGGTTGATCACTCCTTCTTTAGATGAAATGGTTTTTGTTGCAAAAGAAATGAAGCGACGCGGAATGACACAGCCATTGCTAATTGGCGGAGCGACGACATCTAAAATTCACACTGCAGTAAAAATAGAACCGAATTACAATCAGCCAACCGTGCATGTTTTAGATGCTTCGAGAAGTGTACCGGTTGCGAGCAGTTTATTAAATAAAGAATTGCGCGGTAAATTTGAAAATGATATCCGCGACGAATATGAGATGATGCGCAAGCGTCACCAGGGAAAACAAATTGCGAAGGATTATATTTCCATCGATGAAGCGCGCAAAAATAAATTACAATTAGAGTGGGCAAACTACAATCCTCCGAAGCCAGCTTTTACCGGCACAAAAGTTTTTGAAGATTATGATATTGCGGAGTTAAGAAAATATATCGACTGGACTCCTTTCTTTTCGACGTGGGAGCTGCACGGAAAATATCCGAATATTCTCGAGGATAAAATTATTGGTGTTGAAGCAAAAAAAGTTTTTGATGATGCGAATGAATTGCTCGATCAGATCATCAAAGAAAAATGGCTGACTGCAAAAGGCGTCATTGGATTTTTTCCGGTGAATAGTGATGTGGATGATCTTGTATTAAAAGAAATTTCTGATGCATCTTTAATCAATAAAGATAAAAAAGTGGTGCTGCATCATCTTCGCCAGCAAAATAAAAAAGGAGAAAAGCTTCCAAATTATTGTTTGAGCGATTTCGTAGCTCCGAAGGAAAGTGGGAAGGAAGATTACATCGGCGCATTTGCGGTAACAGCCGGTATCGGTATCGAAAAATGGATCAAGCATTTTGAATCGCAGCATGATGATTACAATAAAATAATGATCGCCGCATTAGCGGATAGATTGGCGGAAGCATTTGCGGAGCGTCTGCACGAAAGAGTTCGCAAGGAATTCTGGGGTTATGCAAAAAATGAAAAACTGACGAGCGATGAATTGGTAAAAGAAAAATACCAGGGTATTCGTCCCGCTCCGGGTTATCCTGCCTGTCCTGATCACACGGAAAAACCGATGCTGTTTAAATTGCTCGAGGCAGAAAAAAATACAGGTATTATCCTAACCGAAAGTAATGCGATGTATCCTGCATCAAGCGTAAGCGGCTGGTACTTCTCACATCCCGACAGCAAATATTTCGGCATCGGGAAAATTGCAAAAGACCAGGTAGAAGATTATGCAAAGCGCAAGAACATGAAGGTAGAAGAAATTGAGCGCTGGCTGCAGAGTGTGCTGAATTATGATGTTTAACAATAATAAACCAACCATACTTTTATAAAAATCCGGTGATCTTATAATTCTTACTGCTGAGTTCAGGATGCGTTAGGGATAGAAGCGGAAATACTTGTTAGATAGCTGAGAGTTCCCTCGCTTTGCTCGGGACAAGTATTGCAGCGGATAGCCCGACGGCAGCGTAGCAACCAGCAATGCGCCGGAACGCCCAAATTGTTTTTTGCAACTCCAGGATTTATAAAACTCAAAGTCCCTATCTTCATTTTATGTTAGATAAAATCCGACTCATGTTTAAAATGGATGTTCAGAAATTGCGCACTGCAGATTCTTCGCATTTATTCTGGATGGATTTTTTAATGCTGATCATTGTATTCATCAATCTCCTTTATCTTTTCTTCGGATTTTTATTTCAATTTAATTTCTTTCAATCACTCATCAATCACATTTCCGCCGACTTCCGCGATTGGTACGCGATTCATATTTTTCATAACGTATTTTATTACGATCTCCTATTCGTCGGCATCTATATCACAGAATTACTTTTTCGATGGATAAGAAGTATCTACAGAAAAAAATATGACCAATGGTGGTTTTATCCCTTTGTGCACTGGTATGATGTGTTGATGTGCATCCCACTCATGAAAGGATTAAATTTTTTCGGGTTCCTGCGCTTGTTCGGCTTGTTCTACCGCATGCAACGTCTTGGTGTCTTTGATGTCACCAAAACTTATTTTTTTAGAAAATCTCAATTCGTTTCTGAAGTGTTGGTGGAAGAGCTCAGCGATCGTGTCATTGCAAAAATGATCACGATGGCGCAAAACGAAGTGAATGACGGCTCCCCTGTGATAGAAAAAATCATTACCGATGTCATCAAGCCGAAGGAAGAAGTGATTGTAGTGTATTTAAGCAGCCGGATCAGCGAAGCGATCAATCTTTCCTATTCTGCACATAAAACAGAACTCAAAACATATATCGAAAAGATCATCAGCGAATCGGTGAAGGAAAATAAAACAGTGAGTGCATTAAGGGCTATACCCGGAATTGGCAAGATCTTCCAGGAAACGCTGGACCAGGCTGTGGGCGATATCACTTTTCATACGATCGACAGGCTACTTAATGATGCAGTAGATCCGGATTCTACCGGTATAAAAGATGTTAGCCGGGGCGTAATTGCCTCTTTTCTCCAGGATGGACAATCACAAAACCGCGAACTAAAAGAAATGATCATCACTATAATAACCAACTCACTTGAAGAGGTAAAAAGAGCTGTTTTAGTTAAAGAATGGAAACTCAGGCAGTTGGAAATTGAGAAGCATAAACTAGAAGAAAAAATCGCAAATCCTTCTAAGTTTTAACAGTCCAAATCTGATTTTGGCACAAGAATTGCATCTAAATAAGTATTCTAAAGCACTTAGAATATTTTCATTTGGTTGGTTTAAAATAGTCCCGGACAGCAATGCCCGGGATTTTTATTTTGCGGGAAGTATGCAGGCATTGTTCAGCCGCTTGGTGATCTCACTGCTGCTTTCGTCTTCTTCAGCCGTATGTACCACATTTTCACCATATAATATATCCCAAACCTGCTGGATCTTATAAATGCTGTTGCTGAAATGGTTGCTCAGAATGATCACGGAGGTTTTATCGCTGATCTTCCGGTTAAAAACCGTATTGTAGCTATGCCACCAGCCGTTGTGGTAAATCAGCCTTGTGCCGTCCGATTGATCCTGCATCCTCCAGCCTAGACCGTAATTTTTATTCCCTCTTTTCTCAAAGCTTTGCGGGGTAAATGCCATCCCGAGAATTTCCGGTTTAATAAATTTTCCCGCATATAAAGCCTGGTCCCATTTATACATATCGCGAACCGTGCTGTAAATTCCTTTATCACCCAACACACCATCGGTGTAAATGATCTCGTCTTCGCGCCAGCAGGAACCGGTATATCCTTTTGTTGCAGACGGGCGAACACTCAACGGATCGTACATCCACGTATCGGTCATCCCCAGCGGTGTAAAAATATTCTGGTGCATAAAATCACAAAACGGCATTCCCGATACTTTCTCCACGATCAATGCAAGCAAAACAAAATTCGTATTGTTATATAAAAAATGTGCGTCCGGTGAATTAAGCGGTTTGGGCTTGTTGCGTATCATCATTTGCAATACGTCGTTGTTGGTCATGAAAACTTTTTTATCCTTCCAGAGTTTTTCTGTAAAATTGAGGTAGTTCGGCAGACCTGATCTGTGGCTTAACAGCATTCTTATAGTAATTCCTTTATAGGGAAATTCAGGAAAAAATTTCTGTATGGAGTCGTCAAGCGATACCAACTTTTGCTGTAACAATAAAAGAATAGCGCCTGAAGTAAATGTTTTGGAAGTGGACGCGATCTGGAAAGTAGATTTCGACGTCAGTTTTTCTCCCGCGCGATAATTTTTATATCCATAATATCTTTCAAATATCGGCGTGCCTTTAAAAGAGATCAATACAGATCCGCTAAAGCCGTTTTTCACTTTAGCTTCAAAATAACAATCGAGATCATGTATCTTAGAAATAATCTGGGGATCCTGCAGATTTATTTTTTGCTTATCAAAAGTTTCATATGCTTCCGGTGTAAGATCAGGCTTCGCAAAATTTGCAAACCCGGTAGAATTATGCTTGCAAAAGGTTAAGCAGAAACAACATAACAGCGCGCTTATAGTTAATAAACTTTTTTTCATTTTTTTTCTATGTTCTTTCTTTAGGGACAGCACAATCGCCGTAAAAATAAGTTATTTGTTGTAGATAGATGCACAAAAGATATACCATTAGTGTTGAATTAATAAACGATAAGAAAAGATAATCTTTGTATACACCGGATCGGAAAATTTAGTATCTGTTTTTATTTTTATCCTGAATGTTTTATCTTTAAAAAAAAATATGCAACAGATCAATTTTGGTTTATTAAGAGAATACAAGCACGAATGTGAAAGCACACGGAAATTATTAGCATCCGTTCCATTCGATCATCCGGATTGGAAGCCTCATGAAAAATCTATGACGCTCTCGCAGTTGGCAATACATATTGCTGATCTTCCTAATTGGGTTGCAATTACCCTGGAGAGAGACGGGCTGGATTGGGCAAAGGAGCCATATAAACCTAAGGTTGCAACGTCTACAGAAGAGTTATTAAAAATTCATGATGATGCTGTAGAAAGTGCGATAAAAAGTCTTTCCGTTGCAACTGATGAAAAATTTATGGAGAATTGGACGATGCGCAATGGCGATAAAGTTTATTTTACGATGCCGAAGATTGCATGTCTTCGTGCATCTGCATTTAATCATATATATCATCACCGCGGACAATTAACTGTTTACTTAAGATTGTTGAATGTTCCTGTGCCGGGAATGTACGGTCCTACTGCAGATTTTGAGATGTAGAGTAAGGATTCCATCGCTTGAAGCAATGAAATCCTTACTAGCCTTCTAACTTAAAAAATTTATCCTCGTATCTAAGGTGCATCAAGCCTTCATGAAATTCCCAATATTGCTGTATACCACCAAACCAATCTAATACTTCATTCTTTTTCAAAAAATCATCTTTATCAATCATCATCTTGTGGTAAGAGCTGTATTTCCATTTCTTAAAATCACTTGTCAAACGATGAAGCTGGGGATTTGCATGGATATAAAAGATTAATTCCGAAAAATAAATATCAGTATTCACTTCTTTCAATTTGAAATTCTTTTGAAATAAACTGCCAACTCTGCATTCTTGTTTGTTGATCGCTTGTGAATAGCCAATAAAGAATTTCCTGAACTGGTTAGATATGATCTTACTTATACCGATCGAATTGATTAAGCGTGGGATTAATTTTAGAAATTTCCTCTTCCTCTTTTATTTTAATTAAGAAATGAAAATGGTTTGGCAATAAGCAATAAGCGTAAATATCTATAAACCCGGTTAGATATTTATCAAACTGCCGGAGGAAATAATGATAATTTTCATCAGTATAAAATATTATCTCGCGGTTATTTCCTCTGTTAAAGAGATGATAAAATTCTCCCGGATAGAACATACAAATGCTTATTCTTTGCTACCGATTCCATCGCTTAAAGCGATGGAATCGGTAGCCACGCTATTGAGAGACAAAAAAAGTTCAAATTCCATAAAATGTGGAAAAAAAATGATCCGCGAGGAGCAGGCTACATATTTCTGCGATACTGTCCGCCTACTTCGAAAAGAGAATTAGTGATCTGTCCGAGACTGCAGTATTTCACAGTTTCCATCAACACATCAAAGAGGTTTTTATTATTGAGTGCGGCATCTTTTAACTGAGCGAGATGAATTTCAGCTTCTTCCTTATTGCGTTCCTGTAAAGTTTTTAAATTTGCGATCTGCAATTTTTGTTCATCATCCGTACTTCGAATTACTTCCTGCGGAAGAATGGTTGGTGAACCTTTAGATGATAAAAAAGTATTCACACCAATGAGCGGCAATTCGCCTGTATGTTTTTTTGTTTCATAATACATGCTCTCTTCCTGTATCTTACTTCGCTGGTACATCGTTTCCATTGCACCTAACACGCCTCCGCGCTCAGTAATCCTGTCGAACTCAGCATACACAGCTTCTTCAACGAGATCTGTTAACTCTTCAATAATGAATGCACCCTGCAATGGATTTTCATTCTTTGTTAATCCCAATTCTTTATTTATAATTAATTGAATAGCCATCGCCCGGCGAACACTTTCTTCAGTTGGTGTAGTGATCGCTTCATCATATGCATTTGTATGGAGCGAATTACAATTATCATAAATTGCATAGAGTGCCTGCAGTGTTGTGCGGATATCATTGAAATCAATTTCCTGCGCATGCAAGCTTCTTCCGGATGTTTGGATATGATATTTTAATTTCTGGCTTCTGTCATTCGCCTTATACATATGTTTCATCGCTTTCGCCCATATTTTCCTGGCGACGCGACCGATCACGGAATATTCAGGATCCAGCCCGTTAGAAAAAAAGAAAGATAAATTCGGAGCGAAATCATCGATATTCATTCCGCGACTTAAATAATATTCTACAAAAGAAAATCCGTTGGATAAAGTAAATGCTAGTTGCGAAATAGGATTTGCTCCGGCTTCCGCAATATGATATCCCGAAATAGAAACCGAATAAAAGTTGCGCACTTTATGTTGCACAAAAAATTCCTGCACATCACCCATCAATTTTAAAGAAAATTCCGTGGAGAAAATACAAGTGTTTTGTGCCTGGTCTTCTTTCAAAATATCAGCCTGCACCGTGCCACGCACCTGTGACAACGCATAAGCTTTTAATTTTTGATAAACATCCGCAGGCAAAACCTGGTCGCCGGTTATTCCGAGCAACATCAAACCCAAACCATCATTTCCTTTCGGCAATTCACCCTTATAAACCGGTCTTTTCGATTTTTTTTCTTTAAAGATCCGGTCGATTTTTTTATTTACTTCTTCCGTGAGATTATTTTCCGCAATATATTTTTCGCATTGCTGATCGATAGCAGCATTCATAAAAAATGCGCAGATCGTTGCAGCAGGACCATTGATCGTCATAGAAACAGAAGTCGTCGGGCTGCAAAGATCAAAACCGGAATATAATTTTTTCGCATCGTCGAGCGTACAGATCGAAACACCTGAATTGCCTACTTTGCCATATATATCAGGGCGAACTGCGGGATCTTCTCCATATAAAGTTACACTGTCGAACGCAGTAGACAACCGCTTCGCGGGTATCCCCAGCGATACATAATGGAAGCGTTTGTTCGTGCGCTCCGGTCCGCCTTCGCCTGCAAACATGCGCGCAGGATCTTCATTTTCCCTTTTAAAAGGAAATACACCGGCAGTATATGGAAATTCGCCCGGTACATTTTCCTGCAAGTTCCATTTTAAGATATCTCCCCATGCTTCGTATTTAGGCAACGCAATTTTTGGGATCTGCTGATGCGATAATGATTCCGTATGCGTTTTAATTTTTACCTCTTTATCGCGCACTTTAAACACATAAAACTCGCTCGTATAATTTTTCTTTTTTTCTTCCCACGTATCAAGAATTTGTTTGCAGTCGGGGTGAAGCTTCAGAGATACATCATGAATGAGTTTGTCGACGGACGACAGTCCACTGTCCACTGTTTTTTCCGTGGACTGTGGACTGTGGACTATGGACTTTACTCTGTGCAACGCAAACAGATCCTGCGCAATCTCTTTCTGCTCATCTACCCACTTATCGTAATTCCTGTTATTCGTCGTGATCTCAGATAAATACCGCACGCGCGAAGGAGGAATAATATAAATTTTTTCAGAACCTCCGGTACGCAATTGCAGTTTCGATTTCCAGTCGAGATTATTTTTCTCCGCGATCTTTTCGACAACTGCCTTGTATAATTCATTTGTTCCCGGATCGTTGAACTGCGCGGCAATACTGCCATAGACAGGCATATCTTTCGGATCTTTATTCCAAAAACCTTTATTTCGCTGGTATTGTTTTTTTACATCGCGCAATGCATCCTGAGCGCCGCGCTTATCAAATTTATTGATCGCAATAACATCCGCGAAATCGAGCATGTCAATTTTTTCCAGCTGCGAAGCTGCACCGTATTCCGGCGTCATCACATATAAATTTGTATTTGCGTAATCAACGATCTCGGTACCGGATTGACCAATGCCTGAGGTTTCAATCACCAGCAGATCAAAAGCAGCGGCTTTAATAATATCAATAGTTTGCTGCAGCGTTTTGGAAGTGGATGCATTCGTTTGCCGTGTTGCCATCGAACGCATATACACGCGCGAGTTATTGATGGAGTTCATGCGTATCCTGTCGCCCAGCAATGCACCTCCTGTTTTTCTACGGCTTGGATCGACAGAAATAATGGCAATCGTTTTATCAGGAAAATCAAGAATAAAACGTCTGACCAATTCGTCTGTTAAAGAAGATTTTCCTGCGCCGCCGGTTCCTGTAATTCCCAGTATAGGAATGTGGGATTTGAGATCTGAGATTTGAGATTGAATTTTTATAAATTCATCGGGATAATTTTCCGCACTTGAAATGAGCTGCGCAATATGATGCGCATTTTTTTCTTTCAGTTTACTTACATCCAGCTTCACATCTTTTCCACACGGAAAATCGCATCGTTCCAAAAGATCATTGATCATGCCCTGCAAGCCCATCGCTCTTCCGTCATCCGGCGAATAAATATGATCTATGCCATATTTATGCAGCTCTTCAATTTCCGAAGGAAGAATAGTTCCGCCGCCGCCGCCAACGATCTTGATATGCCCGCAGCCTTTTTCATGCAGCAGGTCATACATGTATTTTAAAAACTCTACGTGTCCGCCCTGGTAAGAAGTAAAGGCAATGCCGTTTGCATCTTCCTCGATCGCACACTCCACAATTTCCTGCACCGAGCGGTTATGCCCGAGGTGAATCACCTCAGCACCGGACGCCTGGATGATCCTGCGCATCACATTTATCGCTGCATCGTGCCCGTCGAATAATGAAGCCGCGGTTACAATCCGGATCTTATTTTTTAATTGGTATGGAGGAGGATTTTGCATAATTCAAGCCTCGTAAAAATAAACAATTACAGGGAGAATTTTATTGAATGATTTTTAATAAAGGGTATGATGGTGTATTTTTTTAACATTTTAAAACACACCGATATAAAGATTCATCATAACTTTGTAAATAAAAGTACTTTTAAATGTACAATAAAATCAAAACCAGGATCAGAATTTTTCTTTGGATATTTATTGTGTCGCTAATTATAAGCGGGCTAACCGCATTCCCCATTCAAACTGAATTAATCTTCTTTCATCCGTTTTGGCAGAGTGATACCTTCGTTGGTCAATCCTATCCCGGACTCGCCCACTTTCTTGAAAATATATTTATTGCTGTAACGGAAACAAATAAAAAGTATCCGCAAATATTCTACGGAACTGACTGGCTAGCGTTCGCACATATAGTAATCGCCACCGCATTTATTGGTCCATTAAGAAATCCCGTAAGAAACATCTGGGTAGTGGAATTTGGAATGATTGCGTGTGTAATGGTATTTCCGCTTGCATGGATTTGCGGACATATTCGCGGAATACCGGTTTATTGGCGATTGATCGATTGTTCATTCGGCATCATCGGTATCATTCCTTTATGGTATGTGCGAAAGTTAATTTTAAGATTAGAGATCTCTCCCATAAATAATTAAAATATTTCAAATGGAAACGACAGAAAAAGAAAAATACCTTGAGCAAATCAGCCAGATCAGGCAGATCATGGATACAAACACTAAATTCTTATCGCTGAGTGGGCTTTCCGGCGTCTGGGCGGGAATGGTAGCGATCGCAGGCTGTTTCATTACATCCATTTTATTTCATGACAATTTTCTACTGAGGAAAACGTGGAATTACATGACACCGGAAACGGCGCGGGCTGGCGGACATGAAATTATCATTACTATCTGTGCAGCAGCTATGACGATTTTGATAGTAGCCGTGGCTGGTGGTTTCCTGTTTACGCTGATGAAAGTGCATAAGCGTGGAGAAAGATTATGGAATGCGGTGAGCAAAAAAATGCTCGCTGAATTATTCGCAGTATTAACAGTGGGTGGAATTTTTTGTTTGGTTCAACTGGAACAGCATCATTACGAATATGTGATCGGAAGCACTTTGTTATTTTACGGTCTCGCCTTATTCCAAATCTCAAAATATACGGTACGAGAAATAAAACTTCTTTCATTTTGTATTATTGCACTCGGTTTGATCAATACATGGTTCACTCAATACGGTTTGTTTTTCTGGCTGATTGGCTTCGGTGTGTTGCATATTGTGTATGGAGCCTTAATGTATTTAAAATATGACAGAGACTGATGAAAAATCCTATTGAAGAATTAAACAGAACATTTGATAACCAGCTGAGGCTGGGAATAATGTCATCACTAATGGTGAATAACGAAATGAGCTTTAATTATCTCAAAGAATTATTTCAAACAACAGACGGAAATTTAGCTACACATTTGAAAAAACTTGAAGAATCTAATTACATAAAAGTGAATAAAAGTTTCTTTAACAAAAAACCATTGACAATATATACAATTACAAAGATCGGAACAATGGCTTTTAAACAACATATAAGTGCATTGGAAAAAATGATAAAAAAGATGAAATAATTTTTTTTGTTCACTCACTTTGAAATAAAAAGTACTTTTTATAAATTAAAAAACAATTCTATGAAACACCTGTCTAAATTAACGATCTCTCTTGGAGTATTATTCAGCTACTTGTTTTACAGGCAAAATATAGGACTGAACGCCTTGATATTTTCCATGATGCTCATTTTCTTATCATTCCGGCATCCCGGCAGTCTAAAGAAAAAAACCGGCATTATTTGTGGCGGAAGTGCGTTACTCGCCGGTTTATTTGTCTATTTGAATAATTCAACCTTAAGTATTATTGCCTGGTATATCAGCCTGATGAGCTTGTTATCTTTTAAAGATGAAGGAAATTTTACCATTCCAACTTATGTATTCACTTACATTATAAACCTACTCAGTTTGCCCTTTGTATTTCTGTATAAGCGAATCTTTTCACCCAAAAAAGAAATAAGCGATCAAGAAACGAATGATCCAACAGATAAGATAAATAAAATCTGGGGGTACGTAGTAGTCATTATAGTCGTATGTATATTCTTTTTTGTTTACCAGAAATCTAATCCATTATTCTATCAGTATACAAAAGATATGAATTTAGGCGACATTGATTTTGGATTTATTTTCTTTAGCATACTGGGTTGCCTGTTAATATCTGTATATGCTTATGACACCGCAGTTAAAATTCTTTTTTGGATTGAAAACAAACAAGAAAATACAATTCCCGCGCCGGGTTCTTTTAATGCATCACCTCCAAAATATAAAATTCAAACGATTGGCTTGTTATTCATTATGCTTAATGGCATGCTGATATTTATAAACTTGCTTGATGTAAATTACCTGTACCTGGCGCATGCGCTACCCAAGGGAATAACACACGCCCAATTTGTGCATAATGGTGTTGGTATACTTATTTTTTCAATCATACTGGGCACTTCTATTATTTGCTATTTATTCCGAGGAAAATTAAATTTTATTGATGAAAATAAAACAATAAAAATATTGGTATACGTCTGGATACTTCAAAATGTTTTTATGGTAATCTCCACTGTTATCAGGAACGGACTTTATGTTGTTAGTTATGGATTAACAGGAAAAAGAATAGGCGTTTATTATTATCTCGCATTTGCCATCATAGGCTTAATGCTTGTCGCATTTAAGATCAAAAAACAAAAAACGATTTATTTTTTGTACGCTGCAAATACATGGGTATGGTATATTGTCTTGATAATAAGCAGTTCCATTAGTTGGGAAAATCTAATTTATAAAAATCAAGCCGACAGATTCCTTAAAACAGGAAAAATTGATTACAAATATGTCTCTCATTTTACCAATACCAATTTGCCCGAACTGGTTGCGCTTTTTAAAATAGGAAAGGCATGGAACTGTGATTCGGAATTATCATACTCTGAATTTAGCTGTGATGATTATATGCGTGTGAATGAAAAACTGGTATTGTTCCTGGATAAATATAAAAATACACAATGGCAATCTCAAAACATAAATGACACGAGGACATATCAGCAACTGTTAGCATTAAATGCGGCGCATCAATTTGATTCCATTAGCCTGGTGAATATTACTTATTATAACTATCAAACAGATCTTATAAAATTATTGTCCTGCTTAACCAACATAAGAAAAATAGAAGTACCCGACACGGCAGAACTGGAAAATTTATACCTGTTGAAAAACACTGAGAAAGTAATGTGGTATGGAACAGACGTTAATCAATTAAAATACTTTGTAAAAATGTCTAACTTAAAAGAATTGGATCTGCCGAATTTTAGCAATACCGATATCCAAACATTCGAAGCGTTTCTTCCGAATGTAACTATTACAAGGAATCGTTAATTTGAGTGTTCATTAAATAATAATTCTTCATTTTATATACCAGATTGATATTTTGAACAAACATGCCGGTTTTTCATTATTTTCATATAATTCTTATTTATGAAAAAATTGATCGCCGGACTGTTGATACTCGTCGTCCTCCTTGTTGGATTTGCATTTACAATTCCTTTCTTTTTTAAAGGAAAAATAATTGCAAAAGTAAACCAGGAACTGGATAAAAAGATCAATGCCAGGAATACAATTAAGGATATTGATCTTTCACTTATAAAAAACATTCGCAATTTTCCGAACATCGCATTAGACATTTCAGATCTGCTGGTGATCGGAAGTCCTCCGTTTGACGGTGATACTTTATTGTCTGTGGGCAAGCTGAATATTTCTCTCGATATCATGAGTGTTTTTAAAGGCGATCAATACAAGATCAAAGCAATTGAATTAAATGATGTAACCTTAAATGCGATCAAAAATAAAGACGGTTATGAAAACTGGAATGTGATAAAAAAGACTGCCGACGTAAAGAGTGAAGGTTCGTCATCTTTCAAAATGGCTCTAAATAAATTCAGCATCGATAACGCAAATATTTCTTATGATGATCTGCAAGGCGGTACAACGATAAGAATTGAAAATCTCAAACATCTGGGCAAGGGTGATTTTACTTCTGATGTTTTAGATTATTCATCCGAAACAAATATCGACAAGTTATCGATTGTGCAAGGCATCGTGAGTTACCTGAAAAATGCAAAAACCAATTTCAACAGCACACTTCATATCGACCAGAAAAATAACCGTTACGATTTTACAAATAATAAGCTTTCCATAAATGATCTTGGATTATTATTCAACGGCTTTATACATTTTATAGATACTTCTAAAACGGAAATGGATATAAAAGCGACAGCTGACAAAACAGATTTTAAATCGCTCCTGTCTTTAATCCCTGCAATCTATTCCAAAGACTTTGATAAGCTGAAAGCGTCAGGTTTTGTTCAGCTTGACGCCAGTGCAAAGGGAATTATGCAAGGAAATTCTTATCCGCAATTCTTAGTCGATCTGAAAGTCAACAACGGCAAATTTCAATATCCTTCTTTACCGAATGGTGTGAATGATGTATTCATTGATGCGCATGTAAATAATCCCGGCGGAAGCTTAGATAATACAGTTGTAAATATTCCGGACATCCGGTTAAAAATGGGAACCGAACCTATAACAGGACGATTGAAATTATCTACCCCGGTTTCTGATCCCAACATTGACCTTTCTGCAAAAGGAAAATTGAATTTAAAAGATGTGCAAAGAGTTTACCCGATGCAGAATGTACAGAATTTAACCGGGCAGGCGCTTGTAGATGTAAATGTAAAAGCGAAAAAATCCGATGTGGATGCAAAGCGCTATCAGAACATCAACGCCAGTGGAATTATACAAGCGTTTGGTATCTTATACTCTTCAACGGATGTTCCGAAACCTGTTTCTATAAGCAATTTGTTGTTACAGTTTTCTCCGCAATATGTAGAAGTGAAAACATTGAAAGGCACGATCGGGAAAACCGATTTTGATATCACCGGGAAACTGGAAGATGCTATCGGTTATATGTTGTCAAAAGAAGGAGTGCTAAAAGGCAACATCAGTATTTTGTCCAATAAAATTGATGCGAATGAATTCTTACCGGATTCATCTTCCTCCAAAAAAACGACTGCACAAAAAGCAAAGGAAGTGGTGCGTGTTCCAAAAAATGTTGCGATCAACGGCTACCTGAAAGTGGGTGAATTTTTGTACGATAAGATCGACCTTAAAAACATGGCTGGAAATATTAATATCAGGGACGAACAGGTCGTGCTGGATAAGCTTCATGCTGAACTGCTGGGCGGCAACGCAACAGTCAGCGGATATTATGCCACTAAAACGGACATTCCTGTTGCAAATCTCACCTACACCATCAATAATTTCGACATGGGACAAGTGTTCGCCTTTGTAGGTACCATGCAAAAACTTGCGCCGGTGATGAAATATATTAAGGGAACTTTCAATTCAAATTCAAATCTCGATTTAAATGTGAATCCAGACCTTTCTCCGGATTTGAATTCTATAAACGGCGAAGGTACTTTTGCTATACCGTCTGCCGTTGTAACGGATATTCCCGCTTTAAAAAGAATTGTGGAACTGACAAAGCTAACGCAACTCAATAACCTGAAACTTGAAAATGTATCCGTGAAAGCTACTGTCGCTAACGGAAGGGTAATTGTAGATCCGTTCGATATGAAAGTAAATAAATTGAAGATGACTATCGGCGGTTCACAAGGTCTGGATCAGTCGATGGATTACACGGTTGCAATTGATGTTCCCTGGAAAGAACTCGGAAATGCAACAGGTTTTGCGCAGGGCTTGCTTGCAAAAAATCCTATTCCCATGTTAAATAAAATGGTTCCGGATGTGATCCGGTTGAATTTAAAAATTGGCGGCTTTTTCAACAAGCCGGTAATCAGCATGGGGAAACCTGAGGCGGGAACGGGCGGAAATACATTAAAAGATAATGCAAAAGAAAATATTCAGCAGCAGGTGCAACAGGTAAAAGAAACCGCGAAACAGGCGATAGACAGCATTAAAACATCCGCGAAACAAAAACTACAGGATATAATTTCCGGGAATGATACTTCTAAAACTAATGTACGGGAGAATATAAAAGAAAGCCTGAAAAACAGGTTCGGATTTCCAAAATAAAGGGTGTAAATATTTAATTTTTTCAGACCTTTTATTTTGATACTTTTGTAGATCATACAGCGTAGTGCGTATAGCGTATTCCGATTTATCTCACTACTAAGTACTAAATACTCAACATGCAGATTGAAGAATTAAAAAAAGTTGCCGCACAGGTCCGCCGCGATATTGTACGCATGGTGCATAAAAGCAAGAGCGGTCACCCCGGTGGTGCACTAGGCTGCACTGAATTTTTTACGGCGCTTTATTTTGAGATCATGAAGATCGATACCAATTTTAAAATGGATGGGATCGGGGAAGATCTTTTCTTTTTATCTAACGGACATATTTCTCCCGTGTTTTATAGTGTTCTCGCGCGTCGCGGATACTTTGATGTAAAAGAACTCAGTACATTCCGCCATATCAATTCGCGTTTGCAGGGACATCCTACAACGCATGAAGGTTTGCCGGGAATCCGCGTTGCAAGTGGTTCGCTTGGACAGGGAATGTCCGTAGCGATCGGCGCGTCACTCTCAAAAAAATTAAATAAGGATGATCGCTTTGTTTTTTGTTTAACCGGTGACGGTGAATTGCAGGAAGGACAAAACTGGGAAGCGATCATGTTTGCTGCCGCGAAAAAAGTAGATAATTTAATTGTTACCGTTGATTGGAACCATTGCCAGATAGATGGAACAACTGAACAGGTATTAGACCTTGGCGATCTGAAAGGAAAATTCAAAGCATTCGGCTGGGAAGTTTTGGAAATGAATGGCAATGTAATGGATGATGTGATCTTCACACTTACGGAAGCACAACTGAAAGCTAAAAAAGGAAAACCTGTAGTGATCTTAATGCGAACGGAGATGGGCTTTGGCGTGGATTACATGATGGGTACGCATAAATGGCATGGCAATGCACCGAATGATGAGCAACTAGAAAAAGCGTTGGCGCAGTTGCCGGTAACTTTGGGAGATTATTAGCACTTTAAAAAATTAGCCGATTTGAAAATGTTGCTTTCTTATTTTTCAAATCCTGATTTTCAAAATAATTATTTTCAAATAAACACATCTTCAAATTTTCAAATTACACAATGAGTTTACAACAAATAAGTTTCACAGATAAAAAAGATACACGCAGCGGATTTGGCGCGGGGATTTACGAAGCAGGAAAAGCAAATCCAAATGTTGTTGCGCTGTGTGCGGATCTTGTAGGTTCTTTAAAGCTTGAAAAATTTATCGAAGATTTTCCTGATCGATTTGTACAAACCGGTGTTGCGGAAGCAAACATGATCGGCATTGCGGCAGGATTAACCATCGGAGGGAAAATTCCTGTAGCAACTACGTTTGCAAATTTCGGAACGGGAAGAGTGTATGATCAGATCCGTCAGTCGGTGGCTTACTCAGGAAAAAATGTAAAGATCTGCTGTTCTCATGCCGGACTCACTTTAGGTGAAGACGGCGCAACACACCAGATCCTGGAAGATATCGGTTTAATGAAAATGTTGCCGGGTATGACAGTGGTTGTTCCATGCGATTATAATCAAACACGTCTCGCTACTAAAGCGATCATCGAAAGAAACGGACCAACATACTTACGTTTCGGTCGCCCGGTGTGGCCTATTTTTACACAACCGGAAGATGCTGCATTTGAAATAGGCAAGGCGCAATTTTTATCTGAAGGAAGTGATGTAACGATTATTGCATGCGGACATTTAGTGTGGCATGCAGTGCTTGCAGGACAGGAATTGGAGAAGCGCGGCATCAGCGTGGAACTCATCAACATGCATACCATAAAACCTTTGGATACGGAAGCCATTTTGCGTTCTGTGAAAAAAACGCAATGTGTAGTTACGGCGGAAGAGCATCAAATGAACGGCGGCTTGGGTGAGAGTGTTGCGGGTGTTCTCGCGCAGCATCATCTTGCTCCTTTGGAAATGGTGGCTGTACATGACACCTTCGGTGAAAGCGGCACTCCTGCTGAGTTACTCGAAAAATATGGCTTGATGCCGAAAGATATTATTGCTGCGGTGGAAAAAGTATTGGAAAGAAAATAATCCCGTCATTTAATTACTAAGCATGAATAAGCATTTATTCATTTTGTTTCTTATCCTAACAAGTAAATGTTTTTGTTTTGACACGGATGGAATTCTCGTTTCCTTCCGCAATGATACCATTTATCGTCAACTGCATATAGAAGATAAAGATTTTAATAATTATCTCGTATCGAATAACATGATATCAAAATTGCGATATAAGGATGCGGAAGGACGGTTACAGAAAATAAATGCGAAAAATATTAAATACCTTTCATTTCATCACAACAACCAGGATTATAAATTCTATTCCATCAACATCACAGAAAATGATTGGGATGAAAGCAGTACGGTTTCGCCTGAGTTTTACAGGCTGCTGAATAAAATTACGAATAAGGTAAAGCTTTACGAATTCTATGATATCAGTGATGTTGCGGGTGCAGCCGTATTGGGCGTTATTGTAACCAAGAGTAACTACAGAAGTTATTTAATACAGATCGATAAGAGATATGTTGTTGTTACACCTGCAGGATTCAGGAGTAACATGAATGATCTTTTCAAAAGTAATCCTGAATTGATCTCTAAAATAAAAAATGGAGTTTACGGATATGATGATCTGCCGCTGATCGTTTCTGAATACAACAACTGGTACAGCACAAAATAATTGTCATTCCCGCGCAGGCGGGAATCTCATGATAGTAGCAGTAAGTCGAATACATAAATTGACATCTTACACACTATTCATCCGCAGTTTTAAAACATGAGATCCCCGCTTTCGCGAGGATGACCACACTAGTACGACATTGTAAATGGCATCACTGCATCATTCCAATAATCAATGGCTTTTAGCTACAGACTGTTTTTTTACCTTGTCTAATGTTTTGAAATGCTGAGCTTCCTCTATTTCAAATGCAAGTTCCAGTAATTTTCTTTCTTCACCTACATTAGCTGCAAACTGAATTCCTATAGGAAGTCCTTCCTTACTTAAGAACATCGGTAAAGAGATCGCCGGCGCGCCCGTGATGTTTTGTGTGGTCGTAAAATTAACGTAGCCGTTCAGTTTCATAATTACATCAATAGTATCTACTTCAGTGCCGAAATACCCGATTGGCGGCGCGGGATGCGATAATGTCGGGCTTAACAAAACATCGTACGTGTCAAATAATTTATTGTAATCGTTCGCGTGATTTTTTAAATTGCGGATGCTCGTGCCTGCTCTTAACAAGAGCAGCGGAAAAAAACTCCCCAGCTGCTTAGTAAATTTTGCAGCTTTAAGATGATTGAAACCAATTCCATGCTGTGCATATTCCGCTGCCATAGATGCAAAAGCCAGTGATGACCAATACACTAAAAAATCTCTTGTTATTTTATGTTCGAATGGATTCTTTATATACGACACATGATGCCCCAGCTCTTCACACAATATACCCGCCTGCAATGCTGCCTGTGTAACATCGTGATGGCTTTCCATGCCGGTCGGAGATTCTGAAAAAAGTGCAATGCGCAATCTTTTTTTTCCTGCATGTTTTACATGTCCAATTTGCGGAAGTTTCGGATTGCTGTAATATTTTTCCAACGCCGCGTAAAAATTAGCAGTATCTCTTACGGTGCGACTCACCATGCCATCTTCCGCAATATTTACCGGAACAATTGCTGTCGGAGAAGTAATATTCCTTCCGCGTGAAGGTTTCAAGCCTACCAATCCGCAACACGAAGCCGGAATTCTTATAGAGCCGCCGCCATCTGAAGCGTGTGCGAACGGAACAACACCTGCAGCAACCAATGCTGCAGAACCCGCAGAAGAACCGCCTGTGGAGTGATCCGTATTCCACGGGTTTCTTGTCTCACCGTTTTGAATTGTTTCTCCGCAAGGCAGCAGACCAAATTCAGAAGTACTGCTTTTTCCTAAAACCACGCTGCCTGTTACAGACAAAAACTGGTTTACAATTTTATCATTTTTCTTTACGGGTTTTATTTTAAAACCGCTGCAGCCTTTTAATGTAGGCAAACCTGCAACATCATTCAAATCTTTAATAAAAGTAGGTACGCCGCTAAAAATTCCGTCGTGATGTTGCATCGCATCGCTTAACGCTCTTTCATAATTATCATTTACAATGGCGTTCAAATCTTCATCGGATCTCTTCGCTCTTTCAATGGCACACGAAACCGCATCTTCAGAAGAAAACTCTTTCGCAATAATCTTTTCTGCAACTGCAGTAGCATCCATCTTACCCAAAATTCCTATATCGTATGTGCTGATTGTTTTCATAAATTAAAATTACTCTTTTTTATCCTAACAAAGACTTACTAAGTCTCCAAGACTTCGCAAGTCTGGTAGTTAATCTTATTAAACCTTTCTGTATTTTTATAGTCTAAGCAAACACATGCATTTTACCGACGAGGAAATTTTACATCAATTCAAGGATCCTGCAACAAAGGAGAAAGCATTCAGGAATCTCCTGAGTAATTACCAGGAGCGCTTATACTATCATGTAAGGCGGTACGTACATTGCCATGATGACGCGAATGATATTTTGCAGAATGCGTTTATAAAGATCTGGAACGGCATCGATAATTTTCGCGGAGAATCCGGCTTATATACATGGCTGTACAGAATTGCCGGCAATGAAGCTATCACTTATATTAATAAGATAAAAAAACATCCGACTGTTGATATAGATCAAACTACTGTTTACTATCGCGGCGGAACAGATAATATAGAGAGTGAAGAATTGACGAAGAAATTGGAGGACGCAATTGGGTTGCTGCCTGACAAGCAAAAACAGGTTTTTATTATGCGCTATTATGATGAATTGCCATACGAGCAGATCTCCGAGATCGTAAACACTTCCGTTGGAGCATTAAAAGCATCTTATCATCATGCAGTAAAAAAAATAGAAGAAATGCTTACCACTTAATTAAACCTGTTGCAGATTGATCAGTCAAACAATAAATGAAAAACAGAGCTGACATATTAAATGAATTAAAAGAACTTTCTCCTGTTCTGTTTCGACTAAAGGAAACTGAAAAGCTTCCTGTTGTTCCGGAAGGATATTTTAATACGTTGTCAGCTGTTGCTTTTAAAAAGATTGAAGTGATGGAAGAGCTAAAAGGCATCTCGCCGGTTCTTTCAGAAATAAAATTACAGGAAGTAAAACCGATTGTTCCGCAAAATTATTTTGAGCATTTACATTCTACTGTTTCATTGCTTAAAAATAAAAAAGAAAATATAGAAGTACCTGAAGGATATTTTGAAACATTTGCTGATCGTCTTTTAGTACGAATAAAGGAAGAAGAAAAACTGATCGGCGAAGGAAAACTTATTCCTTTAAAGAGAGAAAAGAATAATATTATTCGAATATTCTCGCGTGCTGCTATTGCCGCTTCTTTCATTGGAGTGATTATTTTCGGAGTGAAAAATTATAACAAAACAGTTTTGCCGGTTAATGATTGCCAGGACGGCATTGCATGTTTAACGCAGGATGAGATCTATAATTACATGCATTCCAACAGTCATGATTTTTCTATGCAGCAAGTACAGGAAACTGTTAGTCCGGCTATAGATAAAACAGAAACTAAATTAAATATTGATAACACCGAAGCTACACATTACATCGATGAAAATAAAAATGTCTTAGATGTGGACGATGCATCTACAGATATTTTCTAATTATTTAAATGATAAAAAATTATTCCATGAAAACAATATTTTTATTATTAGCCATCACACTGGCGGGACTGCCAATGAAAGCCCAGGATGGCAACGAAAAGGTGGAAGCGCTGAAGATCGCTTTTATTACAAAGCGCTTACAATTGACAACAGATGAAGCGCAGAAATTCTGGCCGCTCTATAACCAGTATGAGGCAGAAAAAAAACAGATCCGTGAATCCACGATGGGTACGATAAAACAACTAAAGGAAGATGGGGAATTTACAAATGCAGAAGCCGACCAGGCGATCTCAAAATATGTAGAGTTTAAATCAAGAGATCTCGATCTCACAAAAAAATATGTTGGCTTATTTAAAGGTGTATTGCCTTCCGTTAAAGTAGCGAAACTTGTAACTGCGGAAGAGCATTTTAAAAAAATGTTGATCAAGCAGGCGCAGCAAGGTGGGCAAGGTCAAGGTCAACGCCAGGGAGGACAAGGGAAGCCGTGGAAAAATGGCGGTGGTCAATAAATAAACTGAACTAATTTTGTCTATTTTTATTAATGCCGGAAAACTCCGGCATTTTGTTTTGTAAGACATGCAGTCCCTTTTACTTATAGTAAATGAATAAGCAAAATTTTAATACATCTGCATAAATTTGTCTCGAAGCTCTTATAAAGAATCTACTATATTTATAGGAAATTGTTTTATGAAAAATTTCTTATTTCTTCTTATTATTTCACTTACAATATTCTCCTGCAAAAAAGAAGCTCCGGCTTCTAAGACTTCTTCAATACCATGGGATATCGTCGTAAAACAAAAAGACAGCAGTGGCACTTACCAGGTGCTGTTGAAAATGAATTTATTTCCCGACAGTATTTTTTATGATAGCATCCAGTATGAAACAAAAGATTCGTTATTTACTTTGATACCGGACGATTCCTTATTTTCAAGTGATAAGATAATAAATACCGGTTTTGAGTATCCCGGCAGCACAAGGATACATGCAATAAAATTTGATGACCAAGACAGGTATCTGCATTTTTTCCCTTACTATTCTTTACCGGATAAAGAGCAATTGTCAACAACAACATCTATTGATTTTAATTACAACAGTGATGGTACAATTTATTCTATAGGTTACGGGCGAATATCCGGAACCTATGGTTGTGGTGCCGGAGGCTCTGGAGCATTCATGAATTATTTAACCGCGTCCAATGGCAACGACAGTCTTTTAATTGATGTGGGTACACTATCATGCTATACTCCGGTTGATGTGACTCATGATACTTTATATGTTTCGTATACCAACAAGCACAACAATGTAAATGCATTTGCATTTTCATATCCTACATTTATACTGCAGTTTTACCAGGTGTTATATGGATTTGAATACATGCCATTCAAAGGATTGAACGCAAATCTTATAGATCATATAGATGGAACGATGAACAATGGTGTAACAAAAGTAAACCTGAAGTATAATTATACATTTGATCCGAATGGAAGAGTAATGTCTGCAGCGATGGAACTATTGCTTTCCACGCCTGCTTTGGGACAACAAAC
>JAQBNI010000082.1 GCA_028288625.1 Bacteroidota bacterium
GAAACCCAGCGAAGTAGTACCCCGTGTTAAACTATCGCAGGATGAAAATATCCCGGTTGCCGGAAGAGGACTGCATATGGAAACAAAACTCCTGGCAGGTATTGTATCTATGATAATAATTGGATCAACAATGATAATATCAAACCCAATGGTTACATAAGATGTATCTGACGGGCAAGGTGCATTTCCGGATAAAACATACATGAAAATGCTGTGGCTGGTGCCCGGTTCGGGAGTAAATATTCCTGCACCTGCATTAAAGACTCCACCAGCGCCTGCGATGCGCGTCCAAGTTCCTCCAGGCTGCGGTGAGCCATGCAGTAAATCAAAAAGGAATAATGTGTCTGTTGAACGAAGATCAATAAATGTATCACCATCCATCCCTGCAAAAACCGAATCACACTGCCCGTTGATCTGGTAATTGGTTTGTGTAAAATTTGTAGAAGGAACACAATCCAAACACGGATGGATCGCATATGCTTTATTAAATTCTGTCAATGTATGTACGGAGAATACAGTGCCTTTAAAGGTTACCCTCAATCCTGAATTTGCAGGCATTGAATTTATTTCCTGTCGAAGAACTCTTGTGGCAGTATCATATGAAATTATGCCACAGGGAGAAAAGCCGGTAACTGCAGAACAAACAATGCTGCTTAAATCAATATTGAATGTGCCCGGTAATGTATCTATCCATATGGCAGGATTAGTGATTGACAGAGACCCATTATAAAATTCTATAGAGACCGCTAACGTATCACCGCTATTAACAATTGCAGGATTTACTGTTCCTGAAATGACAAGGTAGGTGGCGCTTGCTTCAAATTGCCCGGTAGAAATAAAACTGTTATTGTTTCCCGGTATTGTATCGGTCAAAAAATTATCCGGAAACAAAAAATCTGTATAACTATTTATATCCCACAACACGTTCCTTCCACATCCCGCCACTGTTGGCGATTCGACATGGAGCGTATAGGTTAGTGTAACCGTGTCACGGGGACCAAATGAATGTATGGTATCATTCATTTGTGCGGTAAACCCCGAGTCAGGTAAAAATAAATATCCCTGAGTGATATCAAAGGTATCGGAAGGAGTCGTTGTTCCGGCGCTGGATGTCCATAAAATATTGCTGATATCCCATTTGTACGTATAACTTGCATTTCCATTTCCTGAGGTTGATCCACTGAAAACACTCAGGTTGTCAGAGATAGAAATACCATTTGTGCTGGCAGGACCGTGGTTGATCCACTGTACCATGTAATGAAAATTATTGGGCAGATCTTCACAACTATATCCTTGTTTATCATCAACACTTTTGATCACTTGAATATCCGTTTTTAAACATGGTGCAGCCGTCGCCGTCATGTCTCCGCTAATAACAGTGGTGACATTATTGTTTGGAATGGTGTCAAACATGCACAATGGAGTTTCAAATTTGGCTATATTACTCAGATCCCAAGAAAGATTTACTCTGCCGCATCCTGTAATGACAGGCTTATTCAAGGTAAAGGTATAAGTAAGTGTTACAGTATCACCCGGTTCAAATGTGGGAATACCGGCACCGGTAGTGGTAATTAAATTAGAGCTTGGATTAAATACAGGATTATGCTGTATTGTAAAATTACCTGCACTTGATAATGGAGTTCCGGGTGTTGATGTCCCCGGGCTTGAGCTCCACGTTACATTGGAAATATTCCAGGTGTAATTGTACGTGGCGTTTCCCTGGTCTTGTACAATTTCATTTATTGCACTCATTTCATCAATCAAAGACAGATTGTCTGCATTCACAGAACTTAAGTTTATCCATTGTACCGTATAGTGATAACTCTTAGGCAAACTATCCATACTATAGCCTCTTGTGTCATCCACCGTCTTTATTATTTTTATATCTACGTTTTTGCTTTGGTTAGCATTCGTACAACTCATCCTGCTGCTTATTGCAGTACTGGTATCGTTAAGAGGAAATGTATCCGTTATGTTACCTATATTATATTGATCGAATCCTGCAGCATTTCCAAGGTCCCATGAAATATCTCCTTCACATCCTGTAATGATGGATGTATCAAAAGTGAGCGTGTAAGTAAGTGTGATCGTATCATTTTTTTCAAAAAAAGGTACGAACTGTGTAATGGAATTAATATAAAATTGTCCCGGGCTGCTGTAGTATAGATCCAGGTTGCCTGTTGTTGTTATGGGATCGGAAGGTGTTGTTGTGCCGGGACTTGATTTCCAATCTACGTTGCTGATTTTCCAGCGATAAAGAAAATGGGAAGTTCCGGTTCCGGTAGCTATTATTCCGGAAGCAAACAAGTCGTCATAAATATGAACGCCGTAAACATTTAGCGGTCCGTGATTTACCCATTGAACGGTATAGTTGTAACGCTTGGGCAAGCCGGTACAATTAAATCCATTATGGTCATCAACAGCATTGAGAACTCCTATGTCAACATTGTCCTTAATGATCACCGTATTCCATGTGGAGGAATTGGTGGTGAGATCAGGATCTGTTGTTCCGTTGGGTGGTGTAACAGTTGCCGTATTGGAAAATGAAGAGAGTTGTGTAGAATCAGGAGAGATCAGATCGATCACAAATAATATTTCTCCGTTAACAGGTAAGAATGGAATAATTCCTGTAAAAATATAAGTTGGAAGCGGAGGATGGATATAAACCGTATCGATAATAATGAGCGGAATCCGGACAGATTGCGCCTCCTGATGCACTGCAGGTTCTGAGAGAAACATTCCCGGCTTGTGCAGGGAAAGTATCATTGAAAGTAGCATTGCTTATTGCTGAAGGTCCATTGTTGCTAACCTTAATGCTATAAGACATTGCGGAACCGGTACGTACACTTGCAGGTCCTGTTTTTTGAATGATCAGGTCAGCAGTTTGTGCCTTGCTAAATAAAGACATGCAAATAAGAGTCAGGGATAAAAAGGACTTAAATGAAATTGTCCTGAAGTCTTTTACGTATGGTGCTACACCGCCACTTTGATTCATAGAAATTTAAGATTCATTACTGAATGATTTTAAACTCAATTAAATGGTGGTGCAAAAAATGATAGAATTGTTCGCTGTAATTTACTTTTATTATTCTTATTCTCCAAGATCAAATACGATTCCTTGCGCAAGCGGTAGATCTCTTCCATAATTGACAGTGCTCGTCTGCCGGCGCATATATGCTTTCCACGAATCAGAACCCGACTCTCTTCCGCCCCCCGTTTCTTTTTCACCTCCGAAGGCGCCGCCGATCTCCGCACCTGAAGTGCCCATATTTACATTTGCAATTCCACAATCGGAACCTGCTGCCGACAGGAATAATTCCATTTCCCGCATATTGGTCGTTATGATCGCGGAAGATAAGCCCTGCGGAACTGCATTCTGAATCGCAATAGCATCTTCCAGGTTATCGTACTTCATCAAATATAAAATTGGAGCAAAGGTTTCCTTCATCACGATGGGCAACTGGCTGTCAACTTCAGCTATACATGGTTGAACGTAACAGCCTGAAGTATAATTATTTCCTTTGAGCACTTCGCCCTCCACAATAAACCTTCCACCTTCAGATTTACATTGTTCGATGGCATTCTCATACATTTTTACCGCATCCGTGTCAATAAGCGGTCCGACATGAATTCCATCGTCCAAAGGATTTCCTATCCTGAGTTGCTTATAAGCATTGACCAGTTTTTCCTTAAACTCTTTGTACACAGACGAATGCACGATCAATCTTCGTGTAGTTGTACAACGCTGTCCGGTGGTTCCGGTGGCGCCAAATACACTTCCAACAATAGCTAATTTCAGATCTGCATCGGGTGTAATGATAATGGCGTTGTTCCCGCCAAGTTCAAGGAGACTTCTGCCTAATCTTCCTGCTATTTTTTGACTTAATTCTTTTCCCATTCTCGTGGAACCGGTAGCTGACACGAGCGGAATACGATTGTCACCCGATATCCATTCACCAATATTACGATCCCCGGTTACCAAACACGATAACCCTTCCGGCAGATCATTCTTCCTGATCACTTTTTGAATGATCTTTTGGCATGCTACTGCCGTTAAAGGTGTTTTTTCTGAAGGCTTCCATACGCATACATCTCCGCACACCAACGCAAGCATGGCATTCCAACCCCAAACGGCAGCCGGGAAATTAAATGCAGTTATAATTCCCACCACGCCAATCGGATGCCATTGCTCGTACATCCTGTGAGAAGGTCGCTCGGAGTGCATAGATAAGCCATACAGCTGTCGTGATAAGCCAACTGCAAAATCACAGATATCGATCACTTCCTGCACTTCGCCCATACCTTCCTGCAGGCTTTTGCCCATTTCCCAGGAAACCAACATGCCAAGATCTCTTTTATGTTCTCGGAATTCTTCTCCAATTTGTCTCACGATCTCTCCTCGTTTCGGCGCGGGGATGGTTCTCCAAATAGAAAATGCACTAACTGCTCTTTCTATTACCTTTTCATAAACCTCTTTCGAAGTGATTTGCACAGACGCTATTTTTTTTCCGTCTACCGGTGAAAATGAATGAAGTAATTGTTCTGTTTCGAACCATTGAGTTCCGGTGGATGTGCCGGGATTTGTAGTATGTATTTGCAGGTTTTTGAGAAAGTCCATGAGAATGATGAATGATTAATGATGAATGATTATATCTGACTGCTTGACTGCGCTCAAAGTTAATAAATTACAAAGTGTGTAGATATACAGACAAGAATAAATAACTTTACGCCTCAATATACAACTATGACATTATTATTTTTATTAGCTGCAGGCACACCGGGTACAGGTTTACCGACATTGATCATGATGGGATTGATGTTCGTCGTGTTTTATTTTTTCCTGATCCGCCCGCAATCCAAAAAAGCAAAAGAACAACAAAGTTTTATTGAAACTTTGAAAGCAGGCGATAAAGTAATTACCATTGCCGGCATCCACGGAAAAATTGTCTCCGTAAATGATGAAGACAAAACATTCCTGATACAGGTGGATGGACCGACGCGATTAAAGATCGAAAAATCAGCCGTCAACTCCGAATTATCTAAAGCACTTCAGAACTCGACTACGACAACTGCATAAAATCTTATGTTGAAAGTAGGGATCACCGGCGGAATAGGCAGCGGTAAAACTACTGTTTGCGGAATATTTTCTACCCTTGGTATTCCTGTTTACTATGCAGATATCCGTGCAAAAGAATTAATGATCTCTGATGAAGGACTCAAAAATCAGATCACAAAATTATTTGGGGATGAAGCTTATCAACCGGATGGCGGACTGAACACAAAATTTATCGCAGCAAAAGCATTTACCGGTAAAACTTTATTGCAACAGCTGAATGCACTGGTACATCCTGCAGTGTTCAACGATTCCATAACCTGGTTTCAGCAGCATGCAGATAAACCTTATGCGTTGTATGAAGCAGCGATCATGTTTGAAAGTGGAAGCAACAAAATGATGGATAAGATGATCACGGTTTACGCTCCTGAAGAAGACAGAATATCGAGAATTATTGCACGTGATAAAGTGGGAAGGGTTGATGTTCTGGAACGGATCAACAAGCAATTACCGGAAGAAGAAAAAATAAAACGTGCGGATTTTATTATTTATAATGATGAAACACATCCGCTTATAGAACAAGTAATGAGCATTCACGAGCAGCTGATTGCAGGCATTTAACCCATATTCATGTGTACAACTTTCCCGGGCATTATTTCTTTGTAAAATGAGAACTAATTATTTTCGTCGCTTGTTCAGAAATAACATCACAAACTATTCATAAAAAATGATTGAAACTGTAAACTGTTTAATTATCGGTGCAGGTCCTGCGGGATACACTGCCGCAATTTACGCTGCGAGAGCAAATCTGAAACCTGTATTGTATACCGGACTTGAACCGGGCGGACAACTGATGACCACCACGGATGTAGAAAACTATCCGGGCTATCCCGATGCCGTAACGGGACCAAAAATGATGGACGATTTCCAGAAGCAAGCGGAACGGGTAGGAACGGAAGTGCGTTTCGGTATTGCAACAAAAGTTGATTTTTCAGAAAAGATTCATAAAGTGTGGATCGATGATGAAAAAGAAATTCATGCGAATACAGTCATCATCGCCACCGGCGCAAAAGCAAAATGGCTCGGCATAGAATCCGAACAACGCTTGAACGGAAGAGGTGTTTCAGCATGTGCCGTTTGCGATGGTTTTTTTTATAGAGGAAAAGAAGTTGCGATCATTGGAGCGGGCGATACGGCTTGTGAAGAAGCTATTTATTTATCAAATCTTTGTCCTCATGTGCACATGATCGTCCGCAGCGAAAAAATGCGGGCTTCAAAAATTATGCAGGACAGGGTGATGAAAAATAAAAATATTACCATCCACTGGAACAGTGATACGGAAGAAGTTTTGGGTCAGGATAAAGTGGAAGGCGTTCGTATCAGGAATAATAAAACTAATGAAACTTCGGATCTAAAAGTAGAAGGATTTTTTGTGGCTATCGGTCACAAGCCAAATTCAGAAATATTTAAAGGCTGGGTTGATATGGACGAAACGGGTTATATACAAACGGTTCCCGGAACAACTAAAACAAATATATGTGGAGTTTTTGCTTCCGGAGATGTTCAGGATAAGGTGTACCGTCAAGCGGTTACATCCGCAGGGTCTGGTTGCATGGCTGCGCTGGATGCCGAACGTTACCTCGCGGAATTCTTTCACAATTAACAAAAATTAATTCCGGCACTGCTTTTCACAAATTGCAATTGGCATAATTGTAGCTATCTTTAGTATGACAATTATATGAGTAAAACCTTCATATTTATTTCTCTTTTTATCACAAGTATTTTAACTTCCAAAGCACAAAATACAAAGTACGATACTATTGTTTTGCCTAAAGTAATTCTGTTCGGTGATACCCTGCCGGAGATCGTTTTGGATCCTGTTGAAATAAATGCAACACGTCTCAGCAAAGTGAATCTCGAAGAATGGCAGATGCGATATTTACGCATTGTTTATCCTTACGCATTGAGAACCGCACGTCTGACAAAAAAAATAAATGACGATCTGCAGATATGTGAAACAAAGAAAGAGCTAAAGCGTTACCTTGAAGAATGTGAAAAAGTACTGCGCGTACAATTTTAATAGAATCTGAAAAATCTGTCGAGGTAGATAGGGCAATATTTAATTAAACTGATCGAT
>JAQBNI010000090.1 GCA_028288625.1 Bacteroidota bacterium
TTTTGTGTGTCTTTTGCTGTACGCATCATTTCATCCAACGCATATCTTTCGGCAAAGGATCCCATCACGTTTAACACCAGCACACCGCTGAAAAGACCGACTACAACAAACAGTGGCGTTGCGATCGCTTTTATAAACGGGCTTTTAATATTGTGTCTTCCTCTTGCAAATACCCATACAGCCAATGCAGGTGCAAATGAAAGAATGATATAAACTTTGATTACTATTAAAATATAAACATTGATCCCGACAAGAAATACATTCACAAGAATATTCTTTCTTTTAAATACAATATTATAAACGGAATTTACCAGTATTCCTAAAGCGCCTATGCAAAATGAATCTTTCATTAATCCCGTTCCCCAAAAGCATAATGAAGGAATAAACAGGCAGGAGAATGCAATTTCTTTTTCAAGGTGCGGATAAAGTTCCTGGAACACTTTAAACAATCGCCAGCAGCCTACAAATGCATACAAAGTAAACATCGTTGAGATAACTAAGAAACTGCTGAAACAAAAGTAGCTTAAAAACAATCCGATTCTGATGATGTTTGCCGTTGCGCCGTCAAACATGTAAACCCCGCAATCATACGCCTGGCTGCATAACCACTTTCTCGATTCAAAATCTGTGGGATCAAAAACAACTTTGAAAAAGAGTTGCGGGTTCTGAAACAGAAGAGGCTTTAAATATAATATGTGGTAAAAATATACAATTGTATCGCCTCCTTTATAATATAGGTCGTACATCAATGCAGTGAGAACGGTACATATCAGCCTAATATATAAAGCCCTTAAAAAATATTTTCCATAAATGGGATCTGCGCTTTTTGTTTTCGCATAATTTGTGAAAAACCGAATAACGATATAAGCAAAAATCGGAACAGTTATTATGTCAATGACAAAAAATAACGGCTGGTGACGGTCGCGAACGAAATATGGAAATATTTCAAATAATAAAGTCATTCAATCACTATAAACTGAAAAATATTCTTTTTTACGGTTTACAAATTTATCGAATAAAAAGCATTAATGATAACTTTCTATGCCGTAGTTACAGGAGGTTTGGCATTTTGAAATAAATGGATTATAGTGTAATTTTACAGCACATGAGCGTAAATTTATTTGCTTATTTTAAAAACTTAAATGGATTGAGATTCATTGCAGCTTTCCTGGTGATTATCCATCACATCGAACAGTTCAAACATTTATTTCAGTATCCAGGCTATGTTTATCACTCACAAATTGATTCATTGGGTGATATAGGTGTTATTATCTTCTTTGTTCTAAGTGGGTTCCTGATCACATACATCTTATTAAAAGAAAAAGATATTAAGAAAGATATCGGGTTATTGTCTTTTTACATGAAAAGGATATTGAGGATATGGCCATTATATTTTTTAGTGATCATTCTGGGGTTGTTTGTTTTTAACCGAATTCCATTTTTCAGCCAGCATCCGATTTACAGCGACTTCTCCCGCGGTTATTCAACAAAGATCTTATTGTTCTTTTTAATTTTGCCGAATATTGTTATCCAGACTTATGGCATTACCCCGCTGATCGCACAGTCCTGGTCGATCGGAGTGGAAGAACAATTCTATCTTTTCTGGCCACTATTAATGAAAACATTCAGCAGGTCTTTGTACGTGATCATATTGGTATGGTTCTTTTCCATTTCTGCAACATTGTTAAGCTGGTATCTTCCTTCCCACCATCTTATTCATAGCCCCGTTGTATTAAAGTATTGTGATTTTATTAAATTATATTTATACAACTTTAAAATAAATTGTATGGCGATCGGAGGAATTGGTGCGCATATATTGTTTTATAACAACCGTACATTGCTTAATATTATCTATCACAAAATGACACAGATCACAGCTTATATTGCGGCAATAGTAATTCTCGCGATCGGCGTACCCACAACTACAGTGAACGAACAAATTATTAGTCTCGTAAGTATAGTGATCATCCTTAATTTATCTTCTAATACGCATTCGTTGCTCAGTTTAGAAAATAAGATCCTGAATTACCTGGGAAAAATTTCTTATGGCGTTTATATGTTTCACCCGCTTTGTATTTTTATTACCTTGAGGGTTTTATTCAGATCAAATTTGCTGCATAATAATGTTTTCGACAATGTATTTATTTATACGATATCCATCCTGCTGACGATATTGTTGTCCGCAGCATCATACCGCTTTTATGAAAGTAAATTCCTTAAGTTAAAACCAAGATAATTTTTATGCTTCTTTCTGTTGTGTCGCCGGTATATAATGCAGAGATGCATATAAATGATTTTGTTACGGAAGTTGAAAAAAATATTTCTTCTATAACAAGTGATTATGAAATTATTTTAGTGGATGATTTCAGCCGTGATCATTCATGGCAAAAAATACTTGAAATTTGTGCAGTGAATAATAAAGTAAAGGGAATAAAATTAAGCAGGAATTTCGGACAGCATTACGCAATTACGGCAGGACTCGACAGCACCACGGGAGAAAAGGTCGTGGTGATGGATTGCGATCTGCAGGATGATCCCACGCAAATAACGAATCTGTATAAAAAATGCCTCGAAGGATTTGATGTAGTGCTGGCAAGAAGAATAGATCGAAAGGATAATTTTACGAAAAAGATATCTTCCAAATTATTCTGGAAATCGCTTGGTTACTTAACAGGAACAGACATAGATCACACTATAGCTAACTTTGGTATTTACAGCAGGAATGTAATTGATGCGGTGTGCTCGCTGCGCGAATCTATTCGCTTTTTCCCGTCGATGATCTTGTGGGTTGGGTTCAGTAAAACAACGATTGATGTTGAACATAAAGAACGCAGATCGGGTAAAAGCGGGTATAATTATTCAAGAATGTTTAAGCTTGCGCTCGATGTAATGCTTGCATATTCCGATAAGCCCATACGCATCGTCATCAAAACCGGTTTTGTAATTTCCTTCATCTCTTTGTTGTTAGGCATCTACTATTTTATATTAAATGTTACGCACCGCATCATCGTTCCGGGGTATACAAGTATTATTATTTCCATCTGGTTTTTAGGGGGATTGATCATCCTGATCCTGGGTATTATCGGATTATATATCGGTAAAACATTTGAAGGGGTAAAGAACAGACCGATTTACATTGTAGAAAAGAAGATCAACTAATGAAGATATTGCCGGTGATATGGGATTCCGAATTTTTTGGTTTGAAGATCGGAAAAATAGATCCATCAGAATTTAATAAGGATGATTTTGAATCACAAAAAAATAATTTCGATCTCATTTATTTATTTGAATCTCCCGGCTCACCACTCAATAAAGATATTGTAGCTATCAATGCTCATCTTGTGGACGAAAAGAAAACATACGTTAAACAAGTTGACAGTAATATAAAGATGGATAAACACATTAATGTCTATACATCATTAACGCCTGATCAAAACTTAACCCGGCTTTCTTTGCAAAGCGGTATTTATTCGAGGTTTAAGCTGGATAAGAATTTTGCGCCGGGTGCTTATGAAAAATTATACGGCGAATGGATCAAAAAATCGTGTAATAAATCGATGTCGCTTTGTGTATTGGTATATGGAAATGAAAATGATCCGCAAGGATTTATTACTATAGCTGAAAGAAACGGTGAAGCACAAATAGGATTAATTGCGGTAGATGATAGTTCGAGAGGTAAGGGCATCGGGAAAAAATTGATCACTGCGGCGGAATATACAGCAGAAAATTATAACTTTGGTTCTCTTAAAGTTGTTACGCAGGGTGCAAACACGGATGCCTGCAAATTATACGAGAAATGCGGGTTCACTCTTGATCATGCAATAAACATATATCATTACTGGAACAAAGACAATGCACATACCCTTTAATAAACCATCTATTTCAGGAAATGAAATGGCTTATATACAGCAAGCGGTAGAATCGGGAAAGATCTCCGGCGACGGCATGTTTACAAAAAAATGCCATAAATTTTTTGAAGAAAGATTCGGTTTTAAAAAAGCTTTATTAACTACTTCCTGCACGGATGCCCTGGAAATGGCAGCTATCCTGATCAATATCCGGGAAGGTGATGAAGTGATATTGCCTTCTTATACATTTGTTTCTACTGCAAATGCTTTCGTACTCAGAGGCGCAAAATTAATTTTTGCCGACAGCCGTAAAGATCATCCGGGCATGGATGAAGCGCTGATTGAATCGTTGATCACAGAAAAGACAAAAGCGATCGTTGTTGTACATTATGCTGGTGTTGCCTGCGATATGGACATCATTATGCAGCTTGCTGAAAAACATAATCTCTACATTATTGAAGATGCCGCGCAAGGTATCGACAGCTATTATAAAAATAAGCCATTGGGTAGTATAGGGCATTTAGCATCGTTCTCATTTCACGAAACAAAAAATATTATTTCGGGCGAAGGTGGAATGCTTACCATCAACGATGAACAATTTAAAGAGCGCGCAGAAATAGTAAGAGAAAAAGGAACAAACAGGAGTAAATTTTTCAGAGGGGAGGTTGATAAATATAATTGGGTAGATATCGGATCTTCATATTTACCGTCAGATATAATCGCGGCATTTTTATATGCCCAGTTGGAAAACCTGGAGAAGATACAGGATAAGAGAAAGCTCATATGGGAAACGTATATGGAAGAGTTAAAGGTGTTGAAAGATGTAGTGCAGCTTCCTGTAATTCCTGATTATGCCACTAACAACGCGCATATGTTTTACCTGGTTTGTAAAAATATTGAACAGCGCGATGCATTGATCAATTATCTTAAGGAAAAGAATATACACACCGTTTTCCATTATATAAGTCTGCACAATAGCCCTTTTTATAAAGATATACATGGCGACCGCAGGTTGCCTTTAAGTGATTTTTATTCTGAAGGATTGCTGCGGCTCCCGCTGTATTATGAATTGGAAATTGACCAGGTCAAAGCGGTTTCAAAAAGTATTTTATCTTTTTTTAAGGTATGAAGAAAGAGCACCGTAAAATAGCGATCTGTTTATTGATTATTTCTTTATGCTATACTTATCTCGTTAACTGTGTGAATATACACCACATAAAAAAAGAGAACCCCCAGAATCTTCAGAATAACGCACGCAGTCTTGTATACAATTCAACTATTTATTCTATAGATAATTACTGGTACGTAAATAATATTAAGAATTTTATTTCTTCAGGACGCTTTACTGTTGACACGACAAAAAAGAATTATGAAGTAAGACGAACTCCCGTTTATCCAATATTTTACGGATTGCATTATATGGCATTCGGAGAAGAAAAGAGTTATTATTTCATCAGGTTTACGCAGGCAATTATTCTTGCATTAGCTACAGTGTTTTTATTTTTCGCAGTTTTTAATTTCACTCAGAATAAATACATTTCTCTTGGGGCTGCCTTATTATACTGCCTTCAACCCGGGGTTGCCATCAGCGCATATTTCACAAATTCAGAATCATTAAGTTCTGAGCTGGTTTGTTTCCTGTTGTATTCACTGTCATTATGCAAACTGCAGCCGGAAAATAAAAAAAGATGGTTATTCTTCGGATTTCTTTTTGCACTTGGGGCATTATGCAGACCTACAGTTATATTCCTGGCGCCTTCCTGTTTGTTTGCTGTTTTATATTTTAACAGATGGGATTTAAAGAAAAGTATTTTTTCCGCAATATTATTTTGCTTTGGTGCAGCGGTATTGTTTTTGCCATGGACCATCAGGAATTATTTTGTTACTAATGGTGATGTTGTTCTTTTAGAAAAATATTACGGCGATCCGATGGATTATGGAATGCCGAATATTTATTTGCGGAAGTGGATAGCCTGCTGGATAAATCCTGCAGATTATTCTTCGGAAAGGATCTCAAACACGATGCGCGCTAATATCGCATTAAACGAACCTGCTGCAAAAGAAGCGGTAGTTGATTCTTTGATCTCCGCCTTGCCTCCGAAAGCATACATCGGCAACCATAAGCCGGAAATCAGGAAAGCATATCTTGATATTTATGAATTTTACCGCGTTAAGCATTTTGCACAGCAATCGAATACGGATTCTATCGAGACAGTTGCTTCAAACAACCTCCGTCAATTAAAAACAAATTTTATAAAAAGATCGCCGTTAGACTATTATATCATTACACCGATATTATTTGCGAAGAGCGTTATCTTCCAAAGCAATTCAACGTCATTAAGTTTTGTAGATAATTATCACGGAGATTGCCTGAAGATCTTCATAAAAGGAATTTTGTATCTCATAAATGTATTATCCTTTCTCTCCGTTTTTTTCTTATTATTTTATTTGAGAAAGTATGCAGATATATACTGGCTGTCCGTTTTATATATTGCGTGCACTTTTTTTGTGATCATTTATATCCTTCAGTATTTCGAGAACCGGTACACGGTTCCGCTGTATCCTTTTATGTACACTTTGCTGTCAGTAAGTATTTATGAAATGTATGTGCTTGTGAGGAAGTGGTTAAACTTCTAAGTATTTCATGAGGCTGTCAAAGCGCTCTTTTAGCTGAACTTCATATTCTGATTGATGAAGTACTGCAACTACTGTGTAGCGGTATCTTTCAAAGGCAAGCTGTATATCCTTCAGGTCATTTTTGTTGATCTTTAAAGATATTTGCATGTAATTCTGATTGACAGAACTCGCCATCATACAATGCAGGATCATTGCATTATTGGATTCAACAATCTTAGATATCTCCGTTAAAGAATAATCTTTCGTTTCAAGCTCTAAAACGATAATACCTCCGCTTGTTGTCAGCGAGGAATTTAATACCAGCGTATCCAGTAATTTTTTTGCAGAAGTTATCCCGATGTATTCATTCTCTATATTCACGACGGGAAGGAAATAGGTAGAATATTGTATTGAATATTTTAATACATCAAAGAAGTGTGTTCCTTCTGTAATTTTTTGCTGTGAAAAATTTTCTTTTAGTCCGCTTATCGCTAATTCGTCATCACATTCCAGTAAAACTTTTTCACTAACTGTTCCGAGGAAAATATCATTTTCAACTACAGCAAGAGCGTCTGTTTTAAACTCTTCCATCAGGTTGAGTACATAAGCTACTGTATCCGTCGGGCGGATAAAAGGAATCGAAGTATCTATGCAATCCTGTGAAAACAAGGTGTTGATTTTATGTAAATGTATAAAATAAATATATCCCCCGCAGGTTAAAAATTAAAGTTGAAGCCGAAAGTCATGATCCAGTTATAACTTTTAGGATTATCGCGGTGCGTAACGCGCCACATCACATCCCAGCGGATAAACTTCAATATATTCTCCAATCCAAAACCCACTTCTATGTAAGGAACTTTTCCTAATTGATGAATAAAACTATTATTTAGTTGGTTCATCTCTAAATTATTTTTAGAAACATTGCCCCATACACCGCGTGTATGGATCACTTCCCGAAGTTTTAATTTTCTTATACCGGGAATTCTGTTAAGAAAAAATCCGTCAAAATGGTGAGAGAAATTCCATTGGATATATTGATCGCTGTAAAATTCATAATCATTCATTAAGTTGAACGCGGTATTGCTGAATGCAAATGTCTGGTTGCCGTCGTGCACTTCGGATAACAGGAAGGGTACAGTACCAAACAGCTTTCCCGCCTGGAATTTCATTTCAAATCTTCCTATCGTATGTATAGGAATGATGTCAGAAAATGCAAGTGTAATTTTATGGTAGTTAAACTGGCTTCGAAATCCCTTTATGCCATACACATATTCCAGCTGTATCACGGGAATACTACTGCTGTTTATACTGCTGCGGAACAAAGAATTTTTGTCGATGTATTTCTCGCCGATGGCAAACCTCGCCTGCCACACGAGTTCCGTTTCATTTAATTTATTCATCGTATCTACGCCTGATTCAGCATTTGGATACAAAAAACGAAACGGCACCAGTCCTTGCCCGATCCTCCTGTTTTGAATCGTGAGGCTCATACTCATTCCTTGCTTATATTCTATCTCGTAGCTAAGCTTAGTAATATCCAAATACAGCCAGCGTTCCAATGGTCTTCTCCTTAAAATAATTACATTTAAAATATTATCTGCATCCAGAAGGTCTGTTGTTCTCGACATCTTCCCAATGTCATGCATAAAGGATGCACTGTAAATTTGCCGCGGGTGCTTATCCACCATAAATTGCACGCCGACCCCGCCTTTTACTTTTTTATCTCTCAGTCCATATGCAATATTTCCACCAGCCTGCGCCCAGTTGCACATTTTCGAATTCGTGCGAATGCCCATGCCAAAGCGCCATCCTTCGAGCTTGTCATAACTCACTACACTCACTATAGGACCAAACTCTACCGGACCTGCTTTTACATATCCGCTTAAAATAAAATTGATGATCTCCAGGTAAGTTTTATATGCCGGTACTGTCTTTAGCGTATCGATCATGTGGTACACCTTTGATTCATTTTTTGACAGTTGAATAAATCGTGAACTATCCCAGTATGCTGCGTCTTTTTTTATTTCTTTCTCATTGTATGTAACCTGCTCCTTCAATGAATTGATCACGGAATCATTATACGGACTGTTGATCTTAAAATTTTTATACAGCGCATTTTTTCTCGCAACTATAGCAGGCATCTTTTTCAGCGGAGCAAATTCAATTAATAAATGATCGGTGGTGATCATCCAGAATTTGTTATCGATAAATTCAAAATCCTGGTTTAATTCGATCCGTTTTATGAAATTGATATTCACGTGCGGCGCCATGCGCAGCTGTATACTTTTGATCGCATAACTGTTTTCAGAAACGATCATGCTGCCATAAAATGTATTGTCGCCCTTTGTCTTCGGTTCAAAGATCAGTTTGTAATGCACAACATTGTCCAGTACTAAAGTGTCAATCACTTTATAATGATAAAATGTTTTGCAGGAATTTGCAATCGGACTGATAAATTGCTTATCCATGATGGTATAGGCATTGTCGTAAATGTTGATGTCCTGGTAAGTGGAGCCGAGAAATTCAGAAAGACTTGCATCCTCAACACCGGAGATCTTCGAAGCCTTGATGATCTCCCGTTTCTTATTCAGCTTTGTTGTGTAATAAAAATCAGAAATATTTTCCGAAAGCAGCATCGGCAGGAATGGTTCATCTTCGGAAGTGCTGTCGATATTTTTGAAGATAAATTGAAAGGGTTTTAAAAGCTTCCGGTTCATGAATTTTTCGGAAAGGTTCTTTACATCCAGCTCGATCTTATTGTAAAATTCATAGCTGTAATTCTGCAGGTGTTTCTTATCGTTCTTATCCTTATTCTCCAGGATCTTTCGAATGAGGTAATCTTCAAGACTTTCCTTGCTCGCAACGATCACTGCTTCTGCGAGCATATTCGGGGATGCCTGCAATTCAAAATTGACATGCTGTTTTGCCTGTTTTTTTATCGGGAGCGTTTGTTCTGTATATCCAAGGTAAGCTGCAGTCAGCGAATCATTATAAGTCTTTAATTTCAGCTGGAAGTAACCCGTATCGTCAGTCGTAGCTCCGAGCGTTGTGCCTTTTATATAAATATTCGCATAACTGATAGGCGCTTTTGTTTTTGCATCAAAAACCTGTCCGTCGATGAAGACCTGGCTTTTAACAGAAAGATGCCCTAAAAATAAAAGGAATAGTATATTTGCTTTTCTGAATTTCACTAAATGGTGAAGTTAATCATTTCCGCAATTCTTTAAATCAGAACACAATTTAAAATGGACACTTTAGAAATAATTTCATACAATGTGAATGGCATCCGCGCTGCTATTTCAAAAGGATTGATCGATTGGATAAAACAAACAAACTACGATGTTTACCTTTTCCAGGAAATTAAAGCGGACGAAGCCAGCATTCCTCACAAATTATTTGAAGATATCGGTTATAAGCAGTATTGGTTTTCTGCGCAAAAAAAAGGCTACAGCGGGGTCGGAATTTTAATTAAGAGAGAACATACCAATGTTGTAAAAGGAATGAATATTGAAAAATATGATTTTGAAGGAAGATTGATAAGGGTCGATATCGGTGATATCACGATCGTTAACACATACTTTCCTTCCGGCTCAAGTGGCGAGATCAGGCAGGCTGTTAAAATGGAGTACCTGCCGGAATTCTTTGATTACATACATGAATTGAGAAAGGAAAGAAAGAAAATTATTATCTCCGGAGATTATAATATTTGCCATACTAACATTGATATCCATAATCCTGTGAGCAATAAAAAAACGTCCGGATTTTTACCGGAAGAACGCGAATGGTTAACCAAATATTTCGACAGCGGATTTATAGATACCTTCCGCCATTTATATCCGGAAAAAAAAGATACTTACTCCTGGTGGAGTTCATTTGCAAACGCCCGCAACAACAATAAAGGGTGGCGCATCGATTACCATGCAGTTACAAAGGAAATGAAAGAACAGTTAGTAGATGCGCAAATCTTTATGGATGTAAAGCACTCCGATCATTGCCCGGTTTACTTGAAAATTAAAGTGTGATCTTTAATGCCTACTTTTGCATGTAATTATTTATGAGAAACTTCTTCATTTTATTTATTTCTATACTCACTTTATCCTGCGACCCGGGTGCAAAACGCGATTTTAAATTGCGCGAAGCTAAGGGGGGGAAATATTACGGAGGAACGTTTCGCTATAATGAAGAAGAATATTTCAAATCATTGTATCCATTAAATATTACTGAGGTTACAGCGCATCGCTTATGCGAACAGATCTACGAAGGATTGGTGAAATTCGATGTCAATACCTTAGCTGTTATTCCATGTCTTGCAGAGAAATGGGAGATAGATCCTTCAGGCACAAAATATACTTTTCATTTGCGCAAGGGTATTTTTTTTCACGATGATCCCTGTTTTAAAAATGGGAAGGGAAGAGAAATGAATGCAGCTGATGTAAAGTTTTGTTTCGATAGATTGTGTTATCACAATCCGGCAGACAACCAGGGTTTCTGGATCTTCCAGGGAGTGGTAAAAGGTGCAAATGAATACGATTCAATAACAGGAAAAAAGATATTACCTCCGGGCGGTGTGAGCGGAGTAAAGGTATTGGATGATTATACGGTAGAAGTGGAACTCGAAAGACCATATGCAGTTTTTCTCGCACGACTGGGATTGATCTTCGGGAAAATTTATCCGCATGAAGCGGTAGAAAAATATGGCGGAGAAATGCGAATCCATTGTGTGGGCACAGGACCGTTTTATCTCAAAGTGAACCAGGAAAACCAGGTTACTTTTTTGGCACGCAACCCGAATTACTGGGGAAAAGATAGCTTCGGAAATCAGTTGCCGTATTTAGATGCTATACGCATTTCTTATATCAAGGAAAAAAAGAATGAACTCCTGGAGTTTTCAAAAGGGAACAGTGATCTCGTTTACCGCTTTCCATTAGAGATGATCGATGAGATCGTGGATTACAAACGCAACTTAAAGCCAAAATACGCGGAATTTCAATTGCAATTTATGCCGCAAATTTCCGTGCAGTATTATGGATTCCAGAACCAGGGAAAAATTTTCAGCAATGCAAATTTGCGCAAGGCATTTTGTTACGCGATCGACAGGCAAAAATTGTGCGACTTTACTTTAAAAGGCACAGGCTTTCCTGCAATTTACGGAATGGTTCCGCCGGGAACTGGAACGTTTGATTCAAAAACAGTAAAAGGATTTTATTACGATGCTGCGAAAGCCCAGGATTACATGGTGAAGGCAGGATATCCGAAAGGAAATGGGTTTCCAAAAGTTACGTTGGAAATAAATTCGGGCGGAACGAGGAATTCGCAAGTTGCAGAAGCATTGAAAAAAATGATCGAAGAAACTTTAGGAATTCAAATTGATCTGCTTACGGTTCCATGGGCGCAACACACAGAAGCAGTTGAATCCGCGAAGACAGATTTTTACAGGCTCGGATGGCAGGCGGATTATCCGGACGCGGAAAATTTTCTGAATTTATTTCACAGTAAATATGTCCCGGCAGACATCAATCAAAAAACATATATCAATTCATTCCGCTACAAGAGCAAGGCGTTCGATAATTATTTTGATGATGCCATCGCAACTGTTGATGAACAGCAACGGAATGTTTTGTATGCAAAAGCAGATCAGCAGGTGATGGATGATGCCGTTGTGCTCCCGATTTATTATGATATGGATTTTCGTTTGCTGCAGCCGAATGTGCGCAACTGCCCGCAAAACGCTATGGAACAGCGGGATTTTTCTGAAGTTTATTTTGTACCGAAAGCCGCAAAAAAGAAATAATCGCGTTAAAATAAAATAACAATTTTTCATAGAGAAAAGATCAACTATTCCCTATTTTTATTAGCTCTATGGAAACTAACTACCAACTCCTCATCCTTAAGCTCGACGGTTTTATCAGGAAATTTTACCTGAATAAACTGGTGCGCGGAGTTTTATTGTTTTCAGGTTTGTTGCTGGGTTTTTATTTATTCATTTCTTTGTTTGAATACCAGCTTTATTTTTCTACTTCCATCAGGAAAATTTTATTAGCAGCCTTTTTGCTTACAGCAGTTTCCGGTTTATACTTGTGGGTGATCGATCCTTTGATTCATTATTTAAAATTAGGACGGCAGATTTCGCATGAACAGGCGGCAACAATTATCGGCAGTCATTTTGAAAATGTAAAAGACCGGCTTTTAAATATTCTGCAATTAAGACAGCAGTCGCAGAATGTTTACAATAAAGAATTGATCGAAGCAAGTATCAACCAGAAAACGGAATCCATAAAGCTCGTTCCCTTTTCCAACGCTATCAATTTAAATGATAACAGGAAGTATTTAAAATATGCGCTTCCACCTTTGTTTATTATTTTATTCCTGTTGATCGCTGCACCGAATATTTTAAAAGAAAGCAACACGAGATTATTAAATCCTGATAAGGTTTTTGCAAAAAAAGCGCCGTTTGATTTTATCCTCGAAAATAAGAATTTGAAGATGTTGCAATACCAGGACATTGAGATCAAATTAAGTATTAAAGGAAAAACATTGCCGAACGAAGTATTTATTGACGAAGACGGGAAGAATTATAAAATGGAAAAAACCGCGCCGGATAAATTTTCATACCGGTTTGCGAATGTGCAAAAGGATATAAAATTTTATTTCTCTGCGAACGATTATAACAGCGATGAACATTCCATTCGCGTGCTTAAAAAACCGATGATCGCGAATTTCATTACCAATTTAATTTACCCTGGATATACAGGAAAGAAAAATGAATCCGTAAAAAATACCGGCGACCTCGTGGTTCCTGCAGGCACCAGCATTAACTGGAATTTTGAAACATCAGGTACAGATGATGTCAAAATTATTATGGATGGACAAACCTTCAACACGAATAAAAATGCGAAAGATAAATTCTCGTTTTCAAAAAGAATTATTAGAGATACACGCTACACCATTTTAGTTTCGAACAGCGAAGTTTCGAAAGGAGATTCCGTTTCATTTACGATCTCCGCTACACCGGATAATTTTCCAAGTATAAATGTGGAACAGGTTAAGGATTCTACTCAAAAAGATTTTGCAATTTTCCTCGGTGCAGTTTCCGATGATTATGGTTTATCGAGGTTGGAATTTCATTACGCAATAACAGATGAAAAAGGCGCGGTCACGGAAGCAAAAAAACAACAGCTTCCGCTTTCCAATAAATCTATTTCCGATTTTAATTTCCAGGTTGATTTTTCAAAATACACAGTTCACCCGGGAGATAAAATGGATTATTATTTTGAGATATGGGATAACGATGGCGTCACCGGTCCTAAATCCACAAAATCGCAATCGTTTGTATATGATAAGCCAACAGTGAAGGAACTGGAAAAACAAGAGTTTGAAAATAATGAAGATATCAAGGACGATCTCAGTGCGGCGCAGGCAGACGCGCAGAAATTAGCAGCGCAGATCAAGGAAATGAAAGAAAAGATATTGAGCAAGAATGCGCTTTCATGGGAGGATAAAAAACAGCTGGAGCAGATTCAAAAGAAGCACGATGAGTTAAGCGAAGAACTGAAACAGATAAAAGATAAGTATGAGGAGAACCTGAAAAACCAGGAAGAGTTTAAGAAGCCTGATCCTGATATTTTGCAGAAACAGGAAAAGCTGCAGGAGATAATGAATGATGTGATGAGCGATGAGATGAAAGATCTCATGAAGCAGATCGAAGACATCCTGCAAAAAATGGAGCAGAAAAATACTTTCGAGAATCTCGATAAAATGGAATTGAGCAACCACGATCTGAAATCGGAACTCGATAAAATGAAGGATCTTTTTAAGCAACTCGAAGTAGAACAAAAAGCGCAGGAGACAATCGATAAGTTGAATGCATTGTCGCAGGAACAGGATAAATTAAGTCAGCAGACAAAGGACAACGCGCAGCCGCAGGAGCAACTGCAGCAAAAGCAGGAAGAGTTAAATAAAAAAATGGACGATGTAAAAGAAGACCTGAAGAAACTGGATAAGCTGAATAAAGAGAACGATAGCAAGCTGGATACAAAAGCTAACGAAGAACAAAGCGAAGACATCAAAAAAGAGATGGAGAAAAGCAGCGATGAGCTTCAGCAAAAACAAAATGACAAAGCTTCGAAATCGCAAAAGTCTTCTTCGCAAAAAATGCAAAAGATGGCGCAGAAAATGAAAACTGATCTCGACAAGATGCAGATGGATCAGAATGCGGAAGACATCCAGATGATACGCCAGTTATTAGAAAACCTTGTGAAATTATCTTTCGACCAGGAACAGCTGATGAAGGAATTGGAGAAAACGGAAACAGAAAGTCCGAAGTATGTGCAGATCATGCAAAAGCAATATGATCTTCGGGATGATGCAAAAATGATCGGCGATAGTTTGCAAAGTTTGGGCAAGCGCCAGTTTCAGCTGCAGACTTTTATTTCCGATGAAATGTACAAGCTGAACCGCGAAATGAAAAAATCACTGGATAACCTGGAATCGAGAAATAAACCCACAACAGGCGTTGCACAGCAGATGGTGATGACCTCTGCAAATAACCTGGCGCTGATGCTCGCAGAATCGCTGGATAATATGCAGCAACAGCAAAAGAGTATGAAACAAGGAAGTGGGTCGTGCACCAAGCCGGGTGGGAAGGGCGAGAAACCCAACATGAGTGAGATGCAGAAAAAACTCGGCGAACAATTGGGTAAAATGCAGGAAAGCATGAAGGATGGCAAAGATCCCAAGAAAATGGGCAAGGATTTCGCCGATGCTGTTCAAAAACAAGCTGCTATCCGGGAAGCGCTTCGCCAGATGAAAGAAAAAATGAGCCAGCAACAAAAAGATGGGTCGGGAGTCGATGAGATGATGAAGAAGATGGATGATATCGAGAAGGATCTTACTATCAAAAAACTTTCCCCGGAAACTTTAAAACGGCATAAGGAAATAGAAACCAGGCTGTTGGATTTTGAAAAAGCCCAACGTGAACAGGACCAGGACGAAAAGCGACAGTCCAAGACAGGCATAGATGTTCCCCGTAAATTGCCGGCAAACCTCGAAGATTATCTTCAAAAGCGCAAATCGGCGTTGGAATTATACCAAACGGTGCCGCCGAACCTGAAGCCTTTTTATAAAAATTTAGTAGAGAAGTACTTGCGACTTGTTAACTAATTGTTTAAACTTGCGTATATATAATACCTGCTACAAGAAATCAGGCCATTTTTTCCTAAGTCTCCCAACTAAAAACCTCTTTAAGTAATCTAATATATTGGTATGAAAGAGGTAATCCGCTTAAAAATTAAGTCCCGTTTAGAAAATATTGCCAAAGTTGAATCAATGATCGAATCGTTGCGAGAGCAGTTTGATATCAACGATGAACAGTATGGCAACATGTTATTGGCTTCTGTTGAGGCAGTTACGAATGCTATTGAGCATGGAAATAACCTGGATGCTAAAAAAGAAGTGAATATTGAAGCCTATAAATCCAAGGATGAATTCAAGCTGTCCATCCGGGATGAAGGCGCTGGTTTTAATCCCGACAGGTTGCCGGATCCTACAACTCCGGAATTTCGCGAACAGCCTGATGGTCGCGGCGTCTACCTGATGAAGAAATTAGCCGATAAGGTTTTTTTCCGCGATGGCGGTTCATGCGTTGAAATGCGTTTCAGCCTTTCATTAGATTAATCAATCCGTTTTCTTATGCTTTCGCAAAATACTTAAATGATATTTTTGCATTTTTGATCATGGCAATTTCCTTTAATTTTCAAGACGTACAAAAACCGGTTTTTTTTAAAGCGGGAAAGATAAAGTCGTGGTTAAAAAATATTGCGGAAAAAGAAAATTTTGTTTTGAAAGAGCTGCACTATATTTTTTTGGACGATATAGCCATCCTGAAAATCAATGTTGATTATTTAGGTCACGATACTTATACGGATATCATCACGTTTGATAATTCTGAAAAACAGGGAAATATGGAAGGCGATATTTTTATTTCACTGGAAAGAGTGGAGGCGAACGCGAAAAAATACAAAGTTTCTTTAGAGCATGAATTGCATCGCGTGATGGCGCATGGCTTGCTGCATTTATGCGGATATAAGGATAAGAAGAAAAAAGATATTGAAGTGATGCGTAAAAAAGAAGAAGAATATCTGCAACTTTATTATCGTCATCGCGAGCGAAACGAAGTGTAGCGTGGCGATCTGTTGAATTCGACGGATTACGACGGTCGTTCCTCCCTCGTAATGACGAAATTATTTTTCCCTGCTGAAAGAAGTTTTTTCTATTTCATCGCTGCTTATATAATCAGAAGAAGAAGGATCTTTCTCAACAATATCGCGATGCCATTCTTCCACTTTTAATTTTTCATCTTCCTTTAAAATAGAAATATTCAGCTTTTGAATCAGCGATTCAAATTCTTTTACCTTATCATCCGGGATGGAAACTGTGACTTTTTTCATAGAATAAAATTAATAAACTTTTTAGACTTTCGACAGCGGATTTTATGACTTTGCTGTCGGATGTTTTATCCGACAGAATATAAGAGAATAAAAAATTTCATTGGATAGAACATCCGACGGCAGAGGTGCATTTTTCAGACTTTGCAGTGATTCGATCGCTTTAAGCGATGGAATCACTGTTAGCATTCGCTAAACTCACCAGCGCAACAGCAACCATCTTTTCTTCGCCATTCTTTATCGCAAAAACTTCCGACTGACAAACCGTGATCATTTCCCCCGGTTTCAATACTTTTGATCTCGAAATTAATTTTTCTCCTCCTGCAGGTCGCAGTAAATTAATTTTAAATTCAGTTGTTAGTACAGTAATATTTTCTCCTGCTACCGTTGCAGAAGCACATCCTGCTGCATGATCGGCAAGTGTTGCCACTACGCCTGCATGTACAAAATTATTTTGCTGCAAGTGTTTAGGTAGAATGATTAATTGAATTTCACAAAAACCTTTTTCAAGTTTTACCAGTTCGCAACCTAGTTCGCGAATGAAATTCGCTTTATCAAAAATGTGTCTGAATTTTTCGATGTCCATCTTATTCAAATAACGCAACAGAAATTCCTTCATCTGCCGATGGCCAGTTGCGCAGGTGTAAAACATGTCCGTTTAAATTTACGGAAATGGTTTGCGGTGTTAGTGCCGGAAAATAAAGATCGGCGCCGGCGAGACCTCCTATTGCTGAAAACAAAGGAATACTTGTTGTATCGGTTTGATGGTTATTGTTATTGTCGTACATAAAGATCGCAACGGTATTATTTTGTGGATCCGTAAATGTATTGCTGTTGAGAGATACACCGTTCACCTGCAGATCATCTCTTCCCAGCCACAAAGCTTTTTGTGCGTCGAGATAAATAATTTCTGACTGCGCATTGTTTTTTGGGATTACGCCGAACGCCAGTGCAAGAAGGCTTGCCGGCGGGGGATACGTGCGCAGGTATACCAGGTGATCAGAATGCTTAAAGGGTTCGCGGTAATAATGTATCGGACGATCATTCGGCTGTGTTGTGGAAACGCGGAATTCATAATATGCAGTCGGATCAGCATCCATCGGTCCCCAGTATCCTGCCGCTGTTGTAAGGAAAGTTTTATCGGGTGTATTGGAAATGCGAAAGCCGGTAACAGGATCAACCTTATACACTTGCACTGTAGCATTTGCAGCCGCAACATTTTCTATAAGACTTACGGCGCGCCCTGACAACACCACTTCTGATTCATCTGATATGCTTAATGTAGCCGGATCTTTTCCTGTAAACATTTTGAACAATGCCGTAAACGATTCCACGCAAGACGATGCTTCATTGTGATCGCGGTTATTTAAGATGAGATTGATAGCGCCGGGAATCGAATCGCCGTTTGTAACAACGTAATCCGTATTCGACCAGATATTCAATGTTGGAATATTTGCTGCAGGCAAAGCAGCATGTGAAGGAAGATACGGGCAAAGCATGGCGAGATGTGCAACGTTTGCTGCATTATCCGGCTTCGTGCAATAATTATAAACCAGTTGCCCGCCCAGTGAATGTCCCACAAGATTCACTTTTGAAATACCTGTCTTCTGTATCACATCTTTGACAAATGCTTCGAGATAAGAAGTAACATTTGGCGCATCCGGCGGCAATGTATTCCAGTCGAATGCAAATATTTTTTGTTTTGGATAATCATTAGTGGTAAACAGCTTCGACATTAATTCATATGAATCTCCGCTGCCGGTGTAACCATGCACAAAAATAATCGGGAGATAATTATCAGTATTGGCTATGGTTTCTCTTTTGCAGGAAGAGATGATAGAAAGGATGAGAACTATAAATAGTATGCGTGAAGTTTTTATCATAAACAAATGTAATTAATAGAAAGGAGTAGTTCAAGCCCTCTGCATTAATAAGAATATTAATATATTTACATGAATGCTTAAATATTAAAATACCAATGGAAAAAAGGACAATTGAAGACGTAAAATATTTATTTAAACGATGTAAGGAGGAAAATAAACCCAAGCCCATCATATTTTTAGGTGCAGGGATTTCGGTCTCCGCGGGAATTCCTTTAGCGAATCAGATAATTGAAAAGATTTTTGAAACATATAGTGAAAAACCACAAATTAAAAGATTAATTGCTGAGAATATTAATAATTATTATCAAATTATGCGTGCTTTATCAGCGGATGAAAGAAGAGATTTATTTTATAGCTATATCACAGATGAAAATGTAAAAATAAATGTAGCAAATATTTATTTAGCTCAATTACTAAAGGAAAATTACATCGATTATGTTTTTACTGTTAATTTTGATGATTTATTTTTAAAAGCTTGTTCACTTTTTAATTTTTTACCTCCCGTTTATGATATTTCCAATTTGCAAGGGTACACGACAACAAATTTTCAAGAAAAATCAATTACATATTTACATGGTCAGTACTATGGACAATGGCTATTAAATTCCGAAGAAGAAATTAAAAAGGTTAAAGAGGCTATTAATGATTTATTTAATAGGGTATGCCATAAAAGGCCATGGATTATTATCGGATACAGTGGCCAAGATGAGGTTTTTGATGAATTGGCAAAATTCCAGAATTTTGATAACGAATTATATTGGATAGGATTTAATGATGTTGAACCTTCAGAAAAAGTAACAAATAAATTACTTGACATACCAAATAAGAGTGCTTACTGGGTTTCGGGATATGATGCAGATTCTTTCTTTCTTAAACTACATGCTGAACTAGGACTAGAAACTCCAGGATTATTTAATAAACCTTTCTCTTTTTTGCTTTCCATGATAAATAATATAAAGGAAATAGAGAATAGCGAGAAAAAATTACACAAAGAATTATTTCAGAATGCAAAAGAAAGGATAACTATAAGTACAAAGTGGATTCATGTTGCCATTAAAACCATAGAAAATGAAGATTCTATTGAGAGATTTAAGCAAGAAATTATAGATGCAATGCTAAAGGACGATTTTAGCGAAAATAAAGCCTTTCATTTTATTACAAAGATTAAAGAGCCTAATTTTAGTAATGCCAATATAGAACTTGCTTCCTATTTTAGTGAATGGGGATGCCAAATTTCTGAGCTAGGTAAATCAAAAAACGATGAAAACTTATATCTGAAAAGCTTTGAAAAATTTGAGAAGGCTGCAGAATTAAACCCTCTAGATGATTCTGTCTTTTATAATTGGGGAACTGTTATTACTGAATTAGCAAAACTCACCGATAGTGTAACCCTATATTTCGAATGCTTTGAAAAGTTTAAGAAAGCCACAGAATTAAATCCTACAGATCCCTCTGCCTTTTATAATTGGGGAACAGGCATTTCTAGATTAGCGAAAATGAAAGACGATGAAAATTTATATTTCGAATGCTTTGAAAAGTTTAAGAAAGCCACAGAATTAAATCCTAAGGAAGGCCTATATCTATATAATTGGGGAACTGCCATTGCTCAATTAGCAGGATTAAAAGGTGATGAAAATTTATATAATGAAAGTTTTGAGAAATTCGAAAAGGCAACAAAATTAAACCCGAAGGATGGTGATGCATTTGAAAATTGGGGAGTAGCTATATCTGATTTAGCGACACTAAAAGAAGATAAGAATCTATTTAAAAAAAGTTTTGAGAAATTCGAAAAAGCAGGAAAATTAAAGTCTAAGGATGGTCAGACATTTGTCAATTGGGGTACTGCACTAATAAATTCATCATATTTATATACTTATAAAGAGCGGGAAGATATACTAATGGTAGCACTTGAGAAATCTCAGATTGCTTATAAGATGACAGGGGATTCTTATAATTTGGCTTGCACATATTCTCTTCTTGGAATAAAAGAGAAAGCTTTACAGCATTTAAAAGAAACCCTCGATAAAAATCATACTTCTGTAAATGAAGTCATTTATGATAGGGATTGGGACCTTTATACTGAAGATCCTGACTTCAAGGAAATTATTAAACAGTTTGAAAAATAAGTAAATAATTAACTTATCAAATTAAATTAATCCGAAGATTGTATTCTGGCCTAATCTTTTTAACGATTAAACCTCTGCCGCCAACCTCGCTGCCTGGTTGATTGCATGCTTTGCATCCAGCTCGCGTGCTTCATATGCTCCGCCGATCACGTGCACGGTTTTGCCTGCATCTCTTAAAGGTTGTTCAAGCTCGCGCAGTGAAGTTTGTCCCGCGCAGATCACCACATTATCACACGCCATCATCTGCGGCATTTTATTTTTATCGATATAATGCAATCCTTCATCATCAATTTTTACATATTCCACGCCAGGGATCATTTTCACTTTCTTCATTTTTAAAGTGGTGCGATGTATCCATCCTGTTGTTTTACCCAGCTTGGCGCCAACTTTTCCGTCTGTTCTCTGGAACATGCTGACTTCCCGCGCAGGAATTTCCATTTTCGGTTTTACTCCTGCCACGCCGCCGCGCACTGTATTTGTTGCATCAATGCCCCATTCCTTCAGCCATTCATCTTTGTCCATCGTCGGACTTTCGCCTTGCTGTGATAAAAATTCACTCACATCAAAACCAATTCCCCCTGCACCAATCACGGCTACTTTTTTTCCAACCTGCTTTTCATTTTTTAAAACATCTATATAACTTAAAACTTTTGGATGATCGATACCAGGAATAGAAATTTGTCTCGGTAAAATTCCTGTTGCAATTACGACTTCATCAAATGCTTTCAACTCTTCTGTTGTTGCATGCTTGTTGAGCTGCACATCCACATTATATTTCTCCAGTTGTTTTTTATAGTAACGAAGCGTTTCATGAAATTCTTCCTTGCCCGGAATTTTTTTCGCCATGTTGAATTGTCCGCCTATTTCTTTTTCACCCTCAAATAAAGTTATTGCATGTCCCCGTTCCGCAGCAATAGACGCAAACGCCATACCTGCAGGCCCGGCGCCAACTACTGCAATTTTCTTTTTATTTATTGTGGGAATATAATTCAATTCTGTTTCATGACAAGCCCTCGGATTCACTAAACACGACGACACTTTATTTTTAAATGTATGATCTAGGCAAGCCTGGTTGCATGCAATGCAGGTGTTGATCTCATCCGAGCGATCTTCCCGTGCTTTCTTCACCCAGTTTTCATCCGCTAAAAAAGGTCGCGCCATAGAAACCATATCCGCGCAGCCATCGGCTAAAACCTGTTCCGCAACGTCCGGCATGTTTATCCTGTTGGAAGTACAAAGCGGAATCGAAATTTCAGATTTTAATTTCTTCGTCACCCACGCAAAACCAGCGCGCGGCACAGACGTTGCAATTGTGGGAATGCGCGCTTCATGCCAGCCAATACCAGTGTTTATGATTGTTGCACCGGCTTTTTCTATTTCTTTTGCTAACTGAACAACTTCTTCCCAATTGCTGCCATCTTCAATCAGATCCAGCATTGACAAGCGGTAAATAATAATAAAATCTTTTCCCACTTTTTCACGGGCTTGTCGCACAATTTCTATTGGAAATTTTATCCTGTTTTCATAACTGCCGCCGTATTCATCGGTGCGTTTGTTGGTATGATTTACGATAAATTGATTGATCATGTATCCTTCACTTCCCATAATTTCAACGCCATCATATCCCGCATCTCTTGCCAATGCAGCACAGTCTGCAAAATCCTTAATGGTCCGCCGAACGCCCCATGTTGAAAGGGCTCGCGGCTTAAACGGAGTTATCGGAGATTGAATGCGCGATGGTGCAACATTCAGCGGATGATAGCCATATCTGCCTGCGTGTAATACCTGCATCGCAATTTTTCCACCATTTGAATGTACAGCTTCGGTGATCAGCTTGTGTTTTTTTACGTGCGAGCTGTTTGTCATTCTTTCCGCGAAAGGCTTGAGCCATCCTTCCCAGTTTGGCGCCATACCTCCGGTAACGATCAAGCCTGCTTCACCCTTTGCGCGCTCCGCATAAAATGCAGCGAGCCGCTGAAACCCGTTTTTCTCTTCTTCAAGATTTGTGTGCATGCTGCCCATGAGCACACGGTTGCGGAGTTTCGTAAATCCCAAATCCAATTCTGATAATAAATTTGGATATTTGTTTGATGACATTTGTATCTTTATTTTTACTAAGATAGAAATTTAGAGCTGATTTTACCTCCTCTTGATCTTCTCCTGAATCAGGAGGAGAAAATAAGTGGCGGTTCAACAAAAACTTGTAAAATAAGCCATTGTAAAAAGGGCAAAAAAGTGAATGATGTTAAATGTAATTGAGAACTTAAAAAAAACAATAGAGAACTATAATTTCTTGCTTGTTAAGGTCAATGAAGAAGCTTTCACCAAAAAACCGGGTCCTGCGAAATGGAGCAAGAAAGAAGAATTAGGTCATCTCATTGATTCCGCACAAAATAATATCCAGCGATTTATCCGCGTGCAATACGAGCATGTTCATATTTTGTATCACCCCGATAACTGGGTTTTTTTTAATGACTACCAGCACGCAAATCTTAAAGAGATGGTTATTCTCTGGCATTTGCTGAACAAGCAGATCTGCAACATCCTGCAAAGAATGGAACCCGAGGTTTATGAAAAGATGATCGATATCGGTCATGAAATGCCCAATCAGAAAACCACGTTATTTATTGCAGAAGATTATGTGCTGCATATGCGACATCATTTAGAAAATATTTTTTCTCATTAATGCCAAACGAATTACGCATAGCATTGGTGCAAACTGATCTGATCTGGAAAGATAAAGAAGCTAATCTTATTAATTTTGACGAACAAATATCTTCGCTGGAAAATATTGACTTAATTATTCTCCCGGAACTTTTTAATACAGCATTCTGCATAGATGATATGAGTCTTGCAGAAAATGAATTCGGTGATACCATACAATGGATGCAGCAAATTTCGCAACAAAAAAACAGCGCAATATGCGGAAGCATTTTATTTGTTGAAGATGATCTTTATTACAATCGCTTTTTATTCGTAAAACCCGATGGAAACTTTTCTCACTATAATAAACATCATTTGTTTAGTTTGGTAGGAGAAGATAAACTCCTTACAAAAGGAAAAGAAAAGATTGTTGTGAATTATAAAGAATGGAATATACAGCCGTTTGTTTGCTATGATCTTCGTTTTCCCGCGTGGTGTCAGAATGACGATGATACGGATCTGCAATTATACGTGGCAAACTGGCCGGCAAAAAGAATACATCACTGGAAAAATTTGCTGCAGGCGCGTGCAATTGAAAACCAATGCTATGTTGCAGGTGTTAATCGTATTGGAAAGGATAATTACGATAACAACCACACCGGTTACAGCGCGGTTTATGATTTTACGGGGAAGAATATTGCGGTTATTGATAATGTGGCTGGCACGGAAATTGTTAAACTTTCAAAAGCAGAGCTTAAAAATCACAGGGAACGTTACCCGTTCTGGAAAGATAGAGATACTTTTGAGAAGTCGTAAGTCGTAAGTGATAAGTCGTAAGAAGGAGATACAATGGAAAATATAGAGATTGACATACAATATAATGAAAAGGAATGGCAGGATGCGCTTTCCATTTTGGAAAAGCGTTTTGATAAAAAACCGGATCTGCAATCTATTATGTTTTTAGTAGGTCATCGTGAACTGGGAAAACTGCAGACAAAATTTTCTAAAGAACAGAAACAGGATCTTATACATGTAGGCGTTTGTACCTTACTCGCGAAAGCAAATTATTATGTTTTCACAGGAATGGATAATGATGGCTGGCCGCATTTTGATTACAACAGGAGTCAGCCGAAATTAACCGCGGAGCAACAAGAAAAATTGTTGAAGAAAATGATCATAGAATATATCAGAAATTTATAGTTAACCCGATTTTTAAAATTATCAAGTATGAAGAAAATTATTTTTATCCTTTTGACACTATTTGCGGCATTCACTATGTTTGCAAAAAACGCTAATGGAGAGGGCAATGGAAAAACTGCAAAATCAAAACCTCCAAAAACCACGACTGAAAAAAAAGATTCACCACCAATTAAAGTCAATTCAAAAATGGACACTTCAAAATATGTTGTCATTTCTACCGATTACGGCGATATCCGTATACGCTTGTACGATGAAACGCCGCTGCACCGCGATAACTTTGTGAAGCTTGCAAAACAAGGCTTCTTTGACTCCACTTTATTTCATCGCATCATTCCATCCTTTATGATACAAGGCGGCGATCCGGATTCTAAAAAAGCTGCTGCAGGTCAGCCGTTGGGCAGTGGAGATGTGGGTTACCGCGTTCCTGCCGAGTTCAACAAAAACCTGATCCATAAGCGCGGAGTACTTGCTGCAGCGAGAGATGGAAATCCGCAAAAGGCTTCATCCGGCTGCCAGTTCTACATCACGCAGGGAAGAAAATATTCGGAAGAAGAATTGCAGCAATTTATTTCCAGGAAAGGAAATATCTGGACGGAAGACCAAAAGAAGATCTACAAAGAGATCGGCGGTACTCCTATGCTCGACCAGGATTATACTGTTTTCGGTGAAGTGGTTTCCGGTATTGAAACCGTAGACAAAATTCTACAGGAACCACGTGACGGCAACGACAGACCATACAAAGATATCCGTATGAAAGTACGTGTAGAAGAATAATATGGAGGAAGATCATCTCTCCGGCATAAGAAAGCTTTTCGCTTATTATAAACGTTTAGGCGAAGAAGCAATGGCGCAGGTAGCTGACGAGAAATTATTTTTTCAACCCACAGAAGATTCAAATTCTATTGCAATTATTGTACAACATCTTTCCGGGAATATGCTTTCACACTGGACGGATTTTTTGAATAGTGATGGTGAAAAAGAATGGCGAAAAAGAGATGAAGAATTTGAAACGCATATAAATACGAAGGAGGAATTAACGGCAGCGTGGGAACTCGGGTGGCAATGCTTGTTTGATGCGATCAACCCGCTCACATCTTCGGATCTTAAAAAGATCGTTTACATCCGTAATGAAGGGCATACCGTTTCAGAAGCGATCAACCGTCAGCTTGCACATTATGCGTATCACGTAGGGCAGATCATATTTTTGGCGAAGATGCTTGCAGAGGATCAATGGAAAAGCTTATCAATCCCAAAAAATAAATCAAAAGATTATAACACGAATAAATTTTCACAGGAAAAAGGCAATTCTTTTTTTACAGATAAAGTATAATTTATATCTTACATAAAATTCAGTCTATGAAAACGCATAAAAAGAAAATTATTGTAATGCTGCTCATGTTGGTTTCTGTTATGATCATGAGCTTTAAAGCCGCTACTGAAGACAAACAACCGCAGAAATTTCAGAATTTAAAAGTGCTTCCGAAAAACATTTCGCATGATGACCTGATTGCTGTGATGAGGAATTACTGCACAGCGCTGGGGGTGAAATGCGGGCAGTGCCATGCAAAAGCTGCAGGTAGCGATAAGCTGGATTTTGTATCCGATGCAGTAGAAGATAAAGCTGTTGCAAGAAAAATGATCAAGATGGCGAATGCCATTAATAAAAAATATTTCAGTGCAAATGCCGGAACGATTGCATGTATGACTTGTCACAACGGGAAATTAGATCCGGGTAAATCATCAGCACAAGCGATTCCAAAATCACCTGCTGATTCTTCAAAGCGCCAGTAACCGGTTAAATTGTTTTTACCTTATCGAGTAATGCTTTTTCTTCGGAAGAAATGGAGTTGTCAATATTCGCAGCTTTTTCCATGAGCGAAATTATCTTTTGTTTTTGTTTTGCGTCCTGCGGCATGCGAACGACGAGCTTGTTTGTTTGTGCAAGCATGAGAAATCCCTGTATTTTATTCAGATCGTAATTCCATTTTTTAGCAAGCATGTTGATGTATTGCTTTTCCTCTTCCGTGATCCTTCCATCTGCGGAAACCATCATTAATACATTGTTCAGCGCATAATCTCGAACGGAAAACAGATCATCCAGTTCATCAATATTTTTGTTGATCGTCAGTGTCGTTCCACTCGCCTTTTTGAAATCTTCATATTCTGCAGCAGACATCCAGTCGCTGATGATCCATTCGAATTTCGTACTGTTGAGCTGTGCATGGCAATAAGAACATTGAGTATCGATCGTATCTTTTACTGGCGCTCCGCAGTTTGGACAGCTGTGTGCATACAGCGATCCCTGTGGTTTTACAGCGCCTGCATCGCGGCTCATGATCAATATTTCGTTATATGAAAAAACAACAGAGTCGAACGCAGGACTGCCGTCGGTATTTTTTATTTGCTGTGAAGAACGCTTCAGTGCGATCACAATATTATCTTTTCCATTCTCGCGGAAATAATCAAAGGAAGTCACATGATTTAAATACAAGCGGTTGAATACAAACCGCGGTTGAGTTTTTATCTGCTGCTGAAGCTTATCAAACAATTTATCGGAAACAAATCTTCGAGTGATCTCCGGTTTTTTTAATGCAAGGGCTGTCATCATTTGCATGTAACCGTTGCTTGCTTTATCTTCCAAAAGCTGCAAAGAAAAATCCTGTTTCTCGCCGATCTGTTCCCTGATCTGTTTTGAAAATTTCCCCTGCTTTTCGTATTTCGAATTGGAATTATAATAATCATCCGGCTGTGTGATCTCCGTTAAGATCCAGTCGTAATCACCTAAATAAGTTATGGTAGAACAGTAAGGACATTTAGCAGTTTCCCCGCCGTTGTTCGGAAGATCGCCTCCGCAATTCGGGCAATTATTGGTGTGATAAAGGTCTTTTTCTTTAACGCCCGATTTTTTTATGAACGACCAGAACTCCAGCGCCTGCAAGGGTCCGCCATCATTCAATTGCGTATATTTATTGGAAGTGAAGGCATCGTACATCGAATATTGAATACCAACATGAATGATATCGTAATTTCCATCGCTTTCTACATCATCTAAAAAGATCTGTTGAATTTGGATATCAGAAACTTCATTTACCTGTTCGATTTGCTTCATCATGATGAACTGTGTATTGAAGCGCTGGTACACGCCATCGGAGATCCATTTTCTAACTGCAGAGAGATCCTGCAGCATCCATGCATCCTGGATATTCATAAACGCTGTACGCACTTTTTGCTTGAAGTTTTCTTTATTGAAATCCGGGTTTCTTTTAAAAAGATCATCGGGAATATTATCGGTCTTATTTGCGATACTATTTGTTGCATCGCCTGAAGTATAATTTGGAATATCATTTAACCCGCTTATATTCTGATATTTTTTTGAAGCGCGATAGATCACGTAAATGATCACGACTAATACGATAATGTTGAGTGGGAACGGGAGCATAAAGATCAGCCGCAATAAGAAGTAAACTATATAAAATATTCCGCCGCCATCGCCGCCACCACCACCGCTGTGTCCGCCTCCGGCGCCTCCTGCTGATGCAAGCACTGTGGCAGAAAAAATAATAAGGATAAGGAATGATAGAAATTTCTTCGTCAGCACGCAATACTTCATAAACAGCTTTGAAGCGTAAATATAATTAAATGAAAATAAGTTCCTGATGATGATAGGTTATCAAAGCTTAAGCACAAACCGCCATGGAAGCGCGGCATCTTCTGCGGCATAGTCGATGCCGATACGCGGCGTAGCTTCTATTTGATCTTCTTTGATCTTTATTTTAGATTTCTCGATCCAGATCTTCGTGCCCGATAATTCCAATCCATAATGCTGACGATTAATGCCTAATGCGGCGCATACTTTTCCGGGACCGTTGCATAAATTTTTATCGACCTTATCTTTTTTTCGCCTGATTAAAATATCTTCTATCCCGATCGTAGGTTGTATGGCGCGGATCAATACAGCCTGTGCGAAATCTTTTTTACCTGTCACTACATTAAAGAGATGATGCATGCCGTAACAAAAATAAACGTACGACAACCCTCCTTTTTCAAACATAATTTTTGTGCGATCCGTTTTTCTTTTGTTGTAAGCATGAGATCCTTTTTCGATCTCGCTGTAAGCTTCGGTTTCTGTGATAATTCCTCCTGTCCGTATGCCGTCTATTTCAGTGATCAATACTTTTCCCAGCAGATCTTTTGCAAGATGCACTACATCTTCATTATGGTAATATTTTTCCGGGAGTTTCATTTACTTACAAAATAACAGAATTTATTCAACACATGTTTTTCAGACTTCACGTAAAACCTTATAACTTATAACTTTTATCCGATAACTTTACGCCATGCCGAAAGGAAAACTATACCTCATTCCAACAATCATATCAGAAAATGCATGGCACACTATTCCGCCGTATATCAAAGAAATAATTATAGACACTGATTTTTACATTGTAGAAAATATAAAAACTGCGAGGCGCTTTATTAAGGGAATTCATAAAGAAAAAAATATTGATGAATGTGAATTCATGGAGCTGGACAAACATCATAACTATCAATTTGATGAATCTTTTTTAAATGTAATATTTGAAGGAAAGAATATCGGGCTGCTTTCAGAAGCCGGAACACCATGTATTGCTGATCCCGGGAACAAAATTGTAAAAATTGCACATGAGCTTGAAATCGATGTAATTCCTTTAACCGGTCCGACTTCTATCTTGCTGGCTTTAATGGGAAGCGGCTTTAACGGTCAGCAGTTTACATTCAACGGATATCTCCCTATCGAACCAAAAGATCTGAAGAATAAAATCTTACAAATGGAAACCCTGGCAAGAAAAGGAGTGACGCAAATTTTCATGGATACGCCATATCGAAATATAAAATTATATGAAGAGTTGCTGCGCACATTAAAGTTCGATTCCATGCTGTGTATTGCGTGCAACCTGACGGCGAAGGATGAATTTATTAAAACTTTACCAATGGCGGAATGGAAGAATCGAAAACCCGATATCAATAAAAAACCTTGTATCTTTGTTTTGGGCGGAGCTTAATTTTCTAACGTTTATTCCAATGATCTTAATTGACGACATATTAGTGAGTGATGATGTTGTAAAAAAACAATTCGTCTGCAATCTTACAAAATGCAAGGGCGTTTGTTGCGTGGAAGGCGATAGCGGCGCGCCGGTTGAAGAAGCGGAAACAAAGATCCTTACAGAAATATTTCCTGCAATAAGAAAATACCTAACCCCCGAAGGCGTTAAAGCTATAGAAAAACAAGGCGCTTTCGTCGATGAGCCGGATGACGAGTATACCGCTTATGCTACCCCATTGATCAACGGCGCTGCATGTGCGTATGTAAATTACGAAAAAGACGGCGTTATTAGTTGCGGTATTGAGAAGGCATGGAAGGAAGGCGCGACTACATTCCGGAAACCTATCAGCTGTCATTTATATCCTATCAGAATAAAACCGATGGAAACAGTAACTGCAGTGAATTATGATGTATGGAATATCTGCAGCGATGCGTGCACACTTGGGAAAAAATTGAAAGTCCCTGTGTATGCTTTTTTGAAAGATGCATTGGTCAGGAAATTCGGACAGGAATTTTATGACACTTTAGACCAAGTCGCCAAAAAATAATTACATATTCCTGAAGGCACTCATTCCCACCACAAATCCAATGATTGCAAGCGCATAAAATACCAGCACGATGATCGTAATGATTCCGTAGTATAGGAAACACAAATAAAGGCTAAAGTGCAGGCCAGTTAAAATATGTCAAAGACGGATTTCATAATGCTATCGCCCGCCACGAGAAATACCAGCAAATTTAATCCATAATATACAAGCATGATGATCGTAAGTATTCCAATGGTATGAATTGCGGATCTTAGTCGCTTCAATGCAAGTTCCAAATCTGTTTCATCATTTGTCTCAATCGCCTGTTTTACTTTTTTTGAAAATTGAAATAGCCGGAAAGCAGCGTATATAAAAAAAATACCCAATACTGCAAAAAGAAAATCACCTATTATAGAAGCACTCGCTATTATCAATGCCGTGGCAAAATTTGGAAATACAGTTATAAAAAAACCACTTTGCATTACAGCGGTATCAATTGAAAATATAATTCCAACGACAGATAGAAATTTTATCCAGTTGGCGGTTTGCTTTAAATATTTTTTTGATAAAGAATTTAAAATCAGGACTGATGAAGCCGAATGACTACTTGGTAAATGTTCGTTTTCCATAGGTTTGGTTTTATATATAAATATAAGAAAACAAGTTATAAAGTGCCGAGCGCGATGCGGATCATGTCGTTAAAGGAGGTTTGTCTTTCATCAGCAGTGCAGGATTCAGCCGTACACAAACTATCACTGATGGTCAATATAGCTAGCGCCTTAACGCCATATTTTGCTGCAATAGTGTATAATGTGGAGGTTCCATTTCTACGCAAAGCACGCCGTATGCCGCCCATTTTTTGTAGAAGAGCGGCTCTTCTTCATAGAATTCGTCGGAGGAAAGTACGTTGCCGGTTTTCACAGGAATGTTGAGTTGTTGTGCTGCTTTATGTGCTTTTAATAAAAGATCGAAGTCTGCAGCCGGTGCAAAATCTGCTCCGGGAAACTTGTTGCGGTTCATTGAAGAATTTGTACTTGCTGAAAGCGCCATTACCACATCTTTTACTTTTATATACTCCTGGAATGAACCCGCGGTACCAATGCGTATCATATTCTTTACGCCGTATTCCCTGATCAATTCATTTACATATATGGAAACGGATGGCGCGCCCATGCCTGTTCCCTGTACAGAAACACGAATTCCATTGTAGTAGCCTGTGTAGCCATACATTCCTCTCACTTCGTTGTAACAAAACGCATCCTGTAAAAAATTTTCCGCAACATATTTAGCACGCAACGGATCACCCGGCAGTAAAATTGTTTCTGCAATGTCTCCTTGTTTTGCGCCGATATGAATACTCATTGTTCTTGGTTATGGATTTTTTTTTCTTCATTGACGATCTGTATGCCATTGCTCGTTCCGATTCTCGTTGCCCCGGCTTTAATAAACATCAAAGCAGTCTTGTAATCTTTTATTCCGCCGCTTGCTTTTATTAGTATTTTATTTTGCGTGATATTTTTCATGAGCAGAATATCTTCTATTGTTGCACCGCCGCTTCCAAAGCCCGTAGAAGTTTTTACAAAATCAGCTTCTGCATTACACACTAACTGTGTAGCAATTTTCTTTTCATCGCCGGTGAGGTAGCAGGTTTCAATGATCACTTTTAAAATATTATGCCCGATCGCTTCCTTCATCTTTTTAATTTCATATTCTACTTCCACGTATTTTTTTGACCGTAAAGATCCAACATTGATGACCATATCAATTTCATGTGCGCCATTTTTTACTGCATTCTCCGCTTCATTTATTTTTGAGAGCGAATCCATAGCACCTAAAGGAAAACCTGCTACTGATGCGATCTTTACGTCATGGTTATCAAGCGTGCTTAATACGTTCCGGCAGGTATCTACATAACAGCTATTGACACACACTGCGTAAAAATTATATTTAACAGCATCCCTACACAATTGAATAATTTCTTCTTCTGTTGCAACCGGTTTTAGTAAGGTATGGTCGATATATTGTGAGATGCTCATCATGCTGTTGATCAAACTTACATAAAAAACATAAAAATCTGATATCTATTCTTACTACTCATATCTAAGTATTACTTTTGTAGTATGACGGATATTTTAGTAATAGGATCAGGTATTGCAGGGTTGAGTTTCGCTTTAAAAACTGCGCAGCAATTCCCGGATAAAAAGATCATGATCTTTACCAAGGCGAATGAGGATGAAAGCAATACCAAGTATGCGCAGGGCGGTATTGCAGTGGTAACAGATTTCCTGAAAGATAATTATGAGAAGCATATAGAAGACACGTTGATTGCCGGTGATGGATTGTGCAACAGGGAAGTTGTTGAAATTGTGATCCGCGAAGGTCGCGAACGTGTGAATGAGTTAATTGCGTGGGGAACCCAATTCGATAAAGACAACGAAGGAGATTATAAGCTCGGAAAGGAAGGAGGGCATTCCGAATTCCGCGTACTGCATCATAAAGACGTTACAGGAATGGAAATTGAACGCGCATTGTTAACAAAGGTACATCAGTCAAAAAATATAGAAATATCACAGCATCATTTTGTGATTGACCTGTTGACGCAGCATCACCTTGGAAAAATAATTACACGCGTTACGCCAAACATACAATGTTATGGTGCGTATGTATTGAATTTAAAAACAAACAAGATCGAGAAGTTTGAAAGCAAGGTGGTGATCCTTGCAACCGGGGGTTTCGGACAAATTTACCGCGCAACAACCAACCCGGATATCGCAACCGGCGACGGCATTGCGATGGTGTATCGTGCCAAAGGCAGGGTGGCGAATTTAGAGTTTGTGCAATTTCATCCGACTGCATTATATGAGCCCGGAGTAAGTCCGAATTTTCTGATCACGGAAGCTGTGCGCGGCGATGGGGGCATATTGAAAACAAAACAAGGCAAGGAATTTATGTCGCAGTATGATAGTCGTGGATCACTTGCGCCGCGGGATATTGTTGCGCGCGCGATCGACAATGAAATGAAGAAAAGCGGGGAAGATCATATGTACCTGGATTGCCGCCACATGGATAAGGATAATTTCCTTCACCACTTTCCGAATATTTATGAGAAGTGTAAATCCATGGGGATAGATGTTTTTAAAGATATGATCCCTGTAGTGCCCGCGGCACATTATTCGTGCGGCGGAATTCATGTGGATACTTACGGTCGCACATCAATAAAAAATTTATATGCCTGCGGAGAATGCAGTCATACCGGTTTGCATGGCGCGAACCGGCTTGCAAGTAATTCACTACTCGAAGCTGTAGTGTTTGCGCACAGGATCTTTTTAGACGTTTGTGATAAATTAAATGCAATTAAATTTTCTGAGGAAGAATTTCCGGAATGGAATGCAGCAGGTACAAGCGATCCGAAAGAAATGATCGTGATCACGCAAAGTATACGCGAGCTGAAAGATATTATGAGCAACTACGTTGGAATAGTGCGGAACAATGGTCGTTTAAAACGCGCGCAGGAACGCCAGTATTTATTGTTTAAGGAAACGGAAGAGTTATACGAAACTACAACGATATCACCGCAGTTGCTGGAGTTGAGAAATATGATAACGATCGGTTACCTTGTCACGCGAAGTGCAATGCTTCGAAAAGAAAGCCGTGGTTTGCACTACACTACGGATTATCCTGAACACAGCAGGGAAGCTGAACAAACAATGCTTTAAGAATGAGATAATTAGTTGATAAGTTGAGGTTATAAAAATTCATCATCTAATTACCTAATCAACACAATCACTCCTTTGATTGAAAAATTTGTCTTATCCTTTTTTATTCCGGAAGCATAATATACATAGCTATCTACAAGACATGGCTGCCCTTTATATGTGCCGTCCCATCCCTTGTTGAAATCACTTGTTTCAAATAATAATTCTCCCCAGCGATCGTATACTCTCAGATCGTAAGAAAGAATGTTTTTAGGAATGAGATTAAAGAAATCATTTAAATTATCATTGTTCGGAGAAAATCCGTTTGGAGAAAAAACATCACAGTTCAGGATCACACGAATGGAATCAAATCCTTTACATCCCGCTTTATAACCTGTAAATATCACAGGAGAAATATTTCCATCGATAGTAGTAGGATTCGTAGTTGATCCCGTACTCCAGAACACGCTGTCGAAATCACCTGTTGCTTCAATCGTTCTTATTTCATCGGGACACATCACTATACTTTCATCCAATGTTACTGAAGGCAACGGCTTAGTAGTAAACTTATATACTATGCTATCCTGCCCGCAACGGTTATCAGAAGTTAGTTTTATCGTTTGCGGTCCGGCAGTGTTGTAAGTGTATGTTGCAACAGAATCGCTCTTTGCGCTTGCACCATTTAATGTCCACGTATAAGTTGTATTAAAACCTCCCGAAGATTGGTTTGTATATTGCGCGGTGCTGTGAATACAAATATCTGCAGGAACAGGCGTAACTACGAGCATCACCGTATCATCCATATTTACCGTAGCATTCAGCGTATCAAAACATCCGGCATTCGACTTCCCGATCAACTGAATATTCTTTGGTCCGAAAACCGAATAAGCATGTGAAGGATCCTTTATAGCCGCAGTTGTTCCGTCACCAAAATTCCAATTGTAATTTGTTATAGTGCCGGAATTTATAGTGGAGGTATTATTAAAGACTACAGGTGTACGCAAACAAATAAAAGTATTATTAAATCCAAGTATAAATTTTTGCGCGATGATATTGATGGTGTCTTCCGCATTGCAGCCATCGAGATAAACATTTATTTTATAAGGGTTGATAGTGCCGTCTACCGTTACATTGGATGCAGTAGATCCGTTGATCCACCGGATAGAATCATACAAGCCCGGGTTTACAGTAAGCACTGTAGTTTGACTCTTGCATAATGTAGTATCTCTTCCGAGATCAATAGCCGGGCGCGGACGTATCTGTATGCTTTTCGTTAATGAATCTGTATAACATCTATTCGTAACTTTTAATTTTACAGGATAAGTTCCGGTGCCCAAAAAAGTATGCGATGCATTTTTTGTATTAACAACCGCGCTTTCAATATTCCATGTATTCTGGTTGTTTGCGCCGCCCGTTGTGAGATCCACAAACTGCACTGTCTTTCGCTGGCAGGATACCACCTCAGCAGTAGTAAAATCAACATGCTGCACCGTATCCATCTTAACCGTTTTTATAACAGTATCCTTACATCCGATGTCCGACGTTGCAATAAGTTGTATCGCGTAATTATTAAACACGGTGTAAGTATGTGTAGGGTTCTTGATATTAAGATCTGTATTTCCGTCTCCGTAGTTCCAGTCAAATGTAGTTAAGGTGCCGCTGTTTACGGTAGACGTATTATTAAACGTGACCGGTTTATTATAGCACAGAAAATTATTTGTAAAGTTTGGAGTGATCGTTTGTACACTCGCATTGATCGTATCTTTTCCTGCACATGTACCTTTATACACTGTTACAATGATCGGTGATTTCTTCCCGTCAATATTTATGGATGCAGTAGTTTCATTTGTATTCCATCTTATAGAATCAAATGTTCCGGTAGCTGTAATTGTTTTTGTGGATTTATTACACACCAGCACATCGGGACCTAAATTAACTGCAGGGTTCGCGCTAATTGTAATTGTAGATCTTAAAGTATCATTACCGCAGCGGTTTGTCGAAATTAATAAAACAGGAAAAATTCCCGAGGTATTAAATGTTGCACTTGTTGAGGTTTGATTAATAACCGGTGCGCCGTTGTTAATGATCCACCTGTAACCTGTTGCATTTCCGCCTGTGGAAGTATTGGTAAATGTAACAACAGTTCCAACACATAATTGCTGGGGAGCAGTTGTATAACTCAGTTTTACGGTATCATCCATTTTTATTTTCTTGGTGATGGTATCCTTGCAGCCAAAATTAGAAGTGACAATATGCTGAATAGAAAAAGAATCAAAAGTAGTATAGAGATGCGAAGGATTTTTTATAGAATCGATGCCGCCATCCCCAAAGTTCCAGTTGTATTTTGTAATGGTTCCTAAAGAAATTGTGGACGCATCTGTAAAGAGTGTATTATGCCGGTAGCATAAATTATTGGAAGAAAAATCCGCTCTTGGTTTCGCATAAACTGTAACGAGTGTATCCTTTTGTACAAGGCAGCCTTTCGCAGTTCCTACAAACAAGCTTACATTAAAATTTCCCGGGTTCGGATAAATATGAGATGCATTTTTAGTAAGCGCGGAATCCGTACTGGTAAACTTCCATTTCCAGCTATCGATGTCGTTATATGCCGATACGGAAGAATCTTTAAACAATAAAGCATTGCCCTGGCAGTTCGGAGTATACGTTGGTCTTATTAGCAAAGGATCATAAACTCTTACATAAACATAGCCGCTGTCGAGGCATGGCTTTCCTCTTTCAATAGTTAATTGAACCCTGTATAAGCCTGTGTCGGGGAAGGTATAAATAGGAGAACCGACCAGCGAGGTATCTCTCAGGGTTGTGGGATCGCCGAAATTCCAGTAGTAGGTAATATTTGTACTGCCCGGATTGGTAAACTGCACAGATTTCCCGTTGCAAACGATGTATGTGGAATCGTTGAGTTTTACGGAAGCTTTTTTCGGATCGTCCGGAGGCATCGGATGCGCTTCCTTAATGGCGCAATTCTCCACCTTCACTTGAAAATCCCTGATCGTTTCACTTAAAAATGTAGCACCCCGGTATTCTTTTACACATACACCGATGGTAAATAACCCCGTTGTTTTAGGTATCCCCGAAATTTTTCCGGTGATGGAATCTATACTGATAGGGCTGTTAATTCCAAACGGTTGAATCGCGGAATATCCCGCATTATAAGTAACGTTAGGAAAAGGTGGATCTGTAAATGGTCCGCTTGATGGCGGACTCGGATTGAACTGGTCGCCTGCTGTATAAGGTGCGCATAAGAAATAGCGAAGTTTGTCGCCATTCACGTCACTGGCTGTAAAATCAATATCCATCGTAGAGTTGATACAAACAAAATTTGTAGGATCCGAATTGAACACCGGTGAATTATTGCAAGCCTGCATTGCTTGTTTGGTGAGGTTTACAAATATTGCCGTTCCGAATTCATCAGAATTATAAACGTTTGCCACTCCGCCATTCCGGCAGCATCTTTCATAAGCAATCGTATATCCTTTGGTGTTGATGGGCAAGGTTGTTGTAAACACATATTTTGCTACTCCTGTACAAAATGGCGGGATATTGTCGATACAGCCGGCTGACGTAGGAACCAGGTTGTGTTCAGAAATCGGATCTTCCGTCGGATTATCGACAAGAGAATTATCATCCAGGTTAAAGACCTCAAAATAGGCGGGTCTGTCAAAATCAGGCGCGGTTGCATCAAGGCAGTCCTTGTACACCAGCATGGTAAATCTGTATTTATTCGCGCCCAAACACTCATAGGTCATGTTGCCCCCTTCGATATGTCTCGAATATGCAAAATGACCAATAAATAAAAAAGGAACCAAAAATAATAGAGTTCTCTTCATCACTCAAAAATACTAATTTATTTACATTGATTTTGTTCCTCTTAACCTAATAAAATGTTATCAAATATTGATTAGTTGCCTGTACAATCCTTGCATCTGAAATCTATTTTTCTATCTTTGTCAAACTTTCCCAAAATGCCAAAAGATTCTTCGATAAAATCTGTCCTCATCATCGGCAGCGGACCTATTATCATTGGACAAGCATGTGAATTTGACTACTCCGGCTCGCAAGCCGCGCGCTCCCTCCGCGAAGAAGGCATCGAGGTTTCCCTGATCAATTCTAACCCTGCCACCATCATGACCGATGAAGTAACGGCAGATCATATATATCTCAAGCCTTTAACTATAGATTCTATCCGAGATATTTTGGAAGAACGCCAGATCGATTGTGTGCTGCCGACTATGGGCGGACAAACAGCGCTAAACCTCTGTAAGGAAGCTTCAGAAATTGGCTTATGGGAAAAATATAATGTGAGAGTGATAGGAGTGGACCTGCAGGTGATCGAAACGACCGAAAACCGGGAAGCATTCCGCAAATTTTGCGTTGGACTTGGCTTGGGCGTTGCGCCTTCTTTTACGGCGAATTCGATGCTGGAAGGAAAGGAAGCCGCACAGAAGATTGGCTTTCCTTTAGTGATCCGCCCTTCGTATACACTGGGCGGAACCGGCGGCGGATTTTGTCATAAACCCGAAGAGCTCGAATCTGCGCTGTCCTATGGTTTGAAAGCTTCTCCGATACATGAAGTTTTGGTGGAAAAAGCAGTTTTGGGTTGGAAAGAATTTGAGCTGGAGTTGCTGCGCGACGGTAACGACAACGTCGTCATTATATGTACAGTCGAAAACCTCGACCCGATGGGCGTGCACACCGGCGATTCGATAACAGTTGCGCCCGCAATGACGCTGCCCGATACGGTGTATCAAAAGATGCGCGACCAGGCGCAGCTGATGATGCGCGCGCTGGGAAATTTTGCAGGCGGCTGCAACGTGCAGTTTTCTTTGAACCCGGATACGGAAGAGATCATTGTCATCGAGATCAATCCGCGCGTATCACGTTCATCCGCGCTCGCGTCCAAGGCAACAGGTTATCCGATCGCAAAGGTTGCAGCAAAACTCGCTATTGGTTACAATTTAGATGAACTGAATAACCAGATCACGAAAACTACTTCAGCATTTTTTGAACCCGCTTTGGATTATGTCATCGTAAAAATTCCGCGCTGGAATTTTGATAAATTTTACGGCTGCGATTCCACTTTAGGATTGCAGATGAAATCAGTTGGAGAGGTAATGGCGATCGGGAGAAATTTTGCGGAAGCGTTGCAGAAAGCTTGTCAATCTTTAGAAAATAATAAAGTCGGTTTGGGTGAAGATGGGAAAGGCTTGGCGAAGACGGAAGAAATACTGGATAGTTTGCAGCATCCAAGCTGGGACAGGATCTTCAAAATAAAAGATGCAATTTATTTAGGCGTTCCCATTCACACCATACAAAAATTAACGGGCATCGATAATTGGTTTCTGACACAGATACAGGAATTGGTTAAGCTGGAAAAAGAAATACAAAAATATACCATCAACAATATTTCAAAAGAACTTTTATTAAAAGCGAAGAAGAAAGGATATTCAGATGTACAGCTTGGATTTTTATTGGGAAGGATTGATGAAGAGCAAGTATATGAAAAAAGAAAAGAGTTGGGCATCAAACGCGTTTATAAAATGGTGGATACCTGTGCGGCGGAGTTCGAAGCGAAGACGCCTTATTATTATTCGACGTTTGATTTAGAAAACGAAAGCGTACGCTCAGATAAAAAGAAAATTATTGTGCTGGGTTCCGGACCGAATCGCATCGGGCAGGGCATTGAATTTGATTATTGCTGCGTTCATGGTCTCCTTGCTATTAAAGAAGAAGGATACGAAGCGATCATGATCAACTGCAATCCTGAAACGGTTTCCACAGATTTTGACATCGCCGATAAATTATATTTCGAACCTGTATTCTGGGAGCACTTGTGGGAGTTGATCGAACACGAACAACCTGAAGGTGTGATCGTACAATTAGGCGGACAAACTGCTTTAAAACTATCAAAGAAATTACATGAAAGAGGAATTAAGATCATCGGTTCTTCTTTCGATAGTATGGACATCGCGGAAGATCGCGGACGATTTTCTGATCTGCTGAAAGAACTCGATATTCCATACCCTGATTACGGAACAGCAACAAATGCTGATGAAGCGCTGGAGGTTGCGAATAGAGTGGGTTATCCGGTTTTAGTGCGACCGAGTTATGTTTTGGGAGGACAGCGCATGCGGATCGTGATCAACGATGCGGAATGTGAAACAGCAGTCATCAATTTATTAAAAGATATTCCTGATAATACAATCCTGATCGACCATTTTTTAGATCGCGCAAAAGAAGCGGAGATCGATGCAATCTATGACGGTGATCAGGTGCAGATCATGGGCGTGATGGAGCACATCGAGCCTGCAGGTATTCACAGCGGAGACAGCAACTCCGTATTACCGCCATTCAGCTTAGGTCCTATTATCATTGAAGCAATGCAGCACTACACGAAAAAAATATGCAAGGCTTTGGAGATTCGCGGACTCATCAATATCCAGTTCGCGATCAAGGGAGATAAAGTGTATGTGATCGAAGCTAACCCGCGCGCTTCGCGCACTACGCCGTTTATTTGCAAGGCGTACGGTATCCCTTATTTAAATGTGGCAACAAAAGTGATGCTCGGAACACATAAGCTGAAAGATTTCACTTTTAAAGAGAAACTAACCGGTTACGCAATTAAGGAGCCAGTTTTTTCTTTTGATAAATTTCCGAATGTCAATAAAGAGTTAGGACCTGAAATGAAATCCACCGGCGAAGCTATTTATTTTATTAAGGATCTCTTCGATCCATATTTCAGGAATCTCTACAAAGAGAAGAGCATGTTCCTGAGCAGGTAAATCAATTTGAAGATTTGAAAATCAGATAATTTGAAAATGGATTGTTTCAGATAATATTAATGCCCTTAAAAATCACTTAGCCGAATGTTAGATCAGGTTTTAACATTATAATTCCAATTATCTTATAAGAAAGATCTATATTTATAAGTAAAGTCTTTTTATTGGACCGGCCAGGAAAAGTGATAGATATACAAAAAATTATCCTGCAATAGTTTTGTATAAACATTTATTAAGGCTGATGTATTTGTGAAGATTGTAACAATAGTTCTGTATATGTTGTAAATTTAAGTATGAGATACGCTTTCATTTTTTCCATCGTCGTTTTGCTTTTTTCCTGTACAAAAGAAACTAAGGATAAATCACAATTTGAACAACGGGATCAGGACGCTGGGAAAATTGCGTTTCAGTATGAATACATTAATTTTGCATGGGGTTACGCGCATTATACGTGGTTTGTTGATACCAATGGCGTAGTTCGATACTACCGTACTAATATTCGATACCACCAGACTAGTGATCGATATGAGACCTGGAAGAGCACTGATAGTGCAGGTTATATCTCGACTTCAGATCTTCAATTCAACTATGCACTCTGTTATACAATTTATAGACTTGATTCTTCAGAAGTAAGACAAAAATCTAAATTGATTTCATTGGTTGATGAAACTACTCTTACTGATTCGATAAATGCGATGGCGGACGCAGGTGCTGCCGTTTTATACTGTTATATATGGGATCCGTCAAAACAAAAATATAAACGGCTACTTCTTAAACAGGAAGGGGATTGGGACCGTAGTAATTTAAACGCAAACGCTATGGTATTATCACACTGGCTAATTAACAAAGGCGAACAAGAAATCAAACAATTCTTTTGGTACTATTGATATAACAATTAAAAATAAAAAAAGGCATCCGATAAGAGATGCCTTCTGTTTTTTATAAAAAACTTTTTAAGATTCCGTTCCCGGTTTTTTCGGATTATTTCTTTTCGGATCCATCAGTTTATTCATCGCCATCATTTCCTGCATTGTCTTTTGCATATTCTCGCTGGAGCCATCGAGGAAGATCACGTTGCCTTGTCCGTACTCGGCAAAATTCTTAATGGCTTCCGTCCACATCGAAAATAAAATAACCGAAGTATCTAAATTCGCCTGCTCCATTTCTTTTGCAGCCTGACTCATACCCTTGGCAACTTCTTCGCGGAATAAAGCCACACCTTGTCCGCGCAATTGTGCCGCTAAACGTTCTGCTTCCGCAGCAATTTTAATCGCATTACCATCTGCTTCAGCAGCCCTTGTTTTCTTGATCAATAAAGCTTGACCTTCGTTTTCAGCTGCAGCTTTTAAATTGCTCGATGCAACAACTTGTGCCATCGATTTGATGATCGCTTCATCAAATGTAATGTCATTCAATTGAAGATCGATCAAATGATAACCCCACGCTTCGAGGGTCTGATCGATTTGTCCTTTTACATCTTCAACGATCTCCTTGCGGAGTGATAAAACTTCCGATTGTTTCTTGGTAGCGACGAAGCCGCGTATCGTTCCTTCAATGGTGCGCACTAATGCTTGCATTAGATTCCTGTCATCGATAAATTTAAAAGCAACATTTTTTATACTTTCTTCATTGGTATTGATCACCGCATACAACAGCATCGCTTTAAAATAAACATTTGCCTGGTCGATCGTAATTGCCTGGAATTCCAGTTCGACTGAACGGTTCTGGACAGAGATCCTTTTATAGATAGCTTCAATAAAAGGGATTTTGAAATTTAATCCCGGTCCCATGATCCTGCGGTATTTTCCGAAGACCGTAACCACTGCAACCATTCCCTGTTGTACAGTGACGAAAGAAAGAAATAATCCTAAAATGACGAGGACCAATAAAACAGTTGAAAAAACACTTCCCATAATTATGATTTTAGTTGATTGAATAAACAGAAAACGATAGTTGTGCTGCTAAAGTTCCTTGTACGTATTTTTTTTAAAGGTAATGTATTAAGGTGATGATATTAATAACTGACAGGAAAGCCATCAAAATTATTCAGAAATTGCTGCATGGTCATTTTACGTCCGACGGGTGCATACGCATCCATATAGGTTTGTGCCTGTATATTTTTCAGGTTCAATAAATTTGTCAGGTTGATGTTGGAAGATAGGTCTGGAACGTTATTCATGCTATAAGGAAATGCATGATTTGTAAGCAGGTTACGGTAGACGATCAATCCTTTTACATTATTCTTTAATTCCGGCGGTAAAACAATGTAGTTTAATCCCGCTGCCTTTGTACGAAGCGCCGCATCTTCATCACCAATCACAATATTTACGAAACCATCGGAAGAAGCAATATTAAAGCTTACATCAGTAGTAGTGGAGTAAGTATAAGTTTTTGCATCGCATAAGCAGATCGAGAAATATCGTACATCCGATGTGCCGTTTTGTGAATTGTTGACAGAAAATGTTGGCGCCTTAAAACGACACATGATCACTTGTTTTTTATTGAAAGTGATGGGCGTAAACAAATAAAAATTATCCTTATTCGGATATAAGAAAACGCCGGAAAATTTATAGAAGTAAACATCCTTCGGGGCTTCCAGCAATCCGCCAAGATTCAACAGTGTAGAGATCTTTTGATATTTTAATTTGAATTGCGCATCGAAATTTGTGCTGACCGGTGGAGGTGTTGCAACAGTTTTACCGGTGGTAATATCAAAGCCTTCAATGGTTGGCAGCGGCACATTTGCGTAATTGTTTTGCTGAGGAATATAATAGCGCAATATGATTCCGATGTTTTCATATTTATCATCATACAGCATTGTGTTTGTGAATGCAGAAGAGTCGATGGTGTTCGGGCAAATATTTACGGTATAACTCCTATTTGTAACCGAAGGGTTTGTAGCTGGACGAAAAGGATTTTCACTTCCCGCATCCGGCTGTATATTCATGTCAAGTATATTTGCAATCGTACTGAGCGTATTGTTATCGTACACATTAAAACTCATGTAGCGTGCGTAGCCGTACTGTCCTTTTATGCGGATGCCGGTTTTCTCGCCTTTAAGCCTTGTAAAAGAATATAAAAAATAATTGACGTTGGAATCCGGCAGTAACGGAAGTGTTTTATTGCTGCCGATATTTTCTGTCCAGTATTGAACTGCTGTCACCTCGCCGCTTTTCTCGCAGGAAATAAATATGCATAAAAGAAGAACTCCGGAAATGGAATGCCAATATTTCATACCCAAAAGTTAATCATATTTTATAAAATTTTATACAAATGGAAGCTAACTTTTAAGCATAAAAAAGCCGCCTTATAAAAAGGCGGCTTCTTATTATTAGAAATAAATTTATTTCGCTTTCGTGATAAATTTCCCTAAAGTTTTTCCTGCTAAAGCATATGCTTCCTGAAGTCTAACGCCGGTATCGAAATCAAAGCCTCCGTATCCGTTACCTTTAACATTTGTCTCTGTAACTCTTGCAACCGATTTTCCCGCCTTATCTTTAATGGTAAGATCCACATCAATTACTGCAGGTTTTCTTGCAATTGCAATGTTAAAACCCGGTTCGGTTTTCAAAGTTTTTACAACCATTGTATAATCTGCATCACCGGATGGAACAAATTTGGTTTGTGTTTCTTCACCATATTTATTGGCAAGCTCAAAAAATTTAGGCTCAAATCTTTTTGCCCTGTCTGCCTTCCATGCTTCTGCCCATTTGTCGCCCCTGCCCGGTTCCTTCGCGTTATATTCCGCTTTCTTCTTTGCGATGTAATCATTTTCATTTCTGAAAGCTCCGACAGATGTACCATCGTACACAAATTGGACGAGAACCGTTTTGCCTTTAATAGGCGCAAGGCTTCCGTTCACCACTGCTACTTTCGGACCACCTGCAAAGGTAAACAGCGTTACTGTCATAATTAATGAGGTCAATAAAAATTTTAATTTTCTCATGTTTGTTTTTTTTTAAATTATAGATTAGTAAAATTAATAATTAAATCTTATTTACATAAATTAAACCCATAATTTTGCAATTATAGACAATAGTCAAGTTTTTCAGGACAAATCAATTGCTTGCCGCAGTTTTATTTCTTCTTTTTCCCGAAGACGCCTCCAAGATCGAGGTTCATTCTGAAATAAGGACGCAACCTCGAAAATGTAACCTCTTTGTTTCCATAAACAATATCACTTGTCACCGGGTCTTGTGTGTACCCTATATCGAGCCGGTTTGCCTTATATTTCCATAACCCGACAGATAATGACCAATCCAAAACGATCGGCTCAAAGTTATTCTGCCATCCCATGGTCAGGAAGAAATAAATGCTGTTTACCTTCTCCTTCATTTTGTCGTTTGGCAACCTGTTTCCACTTGCATTTACTTTTTGTACTTTATAATTCCTGATCGCATATTCAAACACGGGAGATAAATAGAATCCATCGAAATCGTCTGCATCACCGGCTACATAAAAACGCGGCGCTATAGATGCACATATGCCAACACCTGCTTTTCTGAATTGATAGGAACTATACTCGTCCGGTGCATCATATTCATCAGGACCATTCCAATTGCTGCTTGTTTGAATATTGGAAGAGCGGAATAGTCCGCCATTCATATAAAGTTCCCCTACAAAATCTCTCGTTGCTAAACCTAATCCGCCTTGTACCGTGAGCCAGTTCGTCAAATAACGCTCGTAATAAAACTGTACTTCTCCGTATGCCGGTCCAAATAATCCCACCTTAGCATTGTTTTTTGGAAAGCTTCTTTTTTTCTTTTCTTTCTTCCCGTTCGGTGTAGTTGTAACGTACCCGTGATTGCCATCATCATCAAAAATAATAACAGTTGTCTTCATAGAATCCGGCATTTTTGTTTGAGACTGACTAAACGATAACGCAGCTTTTAATAAAAGTGTTAAAAGTGAAATAATGATTTTACGCATAATTATTTATTCGAAACCAAAGTAATATATTTGCAGCAATACAAACAAAGAAATAAAAAAATTTATGAAAAGATTTTTCTTGCTGCTCACCTTTGTGCAAGTTGTTGCATTTGCGCAAAATATAAAACTAACCTGGAGTCCTGAAATTGACAACAAAAAAAGGGTCTACATCAATGATATTATTCATACCGATAATACCGGCATATATTATACTACTATTGAAAAGAAAGGAGGAATGTTTGGATATTACAAGCCTGCAACCTTTAAATCGGTAGATAAAATATCTTCTAATTTTGCTCCTGTCTTCAGTAAGGAGTTTACAGCCTTTGATAAAGACTTTGCAGTCCAGGATATTTATTACGCGAAAAATAATTTTCTTATTTTCTTAAGCAGGCACGAAAAGAAATCGGATGAAACAAAATATTATGTCGCAAACATGGATATGAATGGCAGCGTTGGAACGGCAAAAGAATATTTTACCGCCAACAGTGCAACATTTGCTGAAGCGGCAAGCAATTCTTTTTCCTATTCATATGATAGCACTAAATTTCTTATACTTTCAGAAAGAGGCTATGTTCCCTATGGTGGATGGGGAGCTTACAGGCACGGCAATAAAGCACAAAAGGAAGACGAAAAAGAAATTATTACCGTATTGAACAGCGATGGAACAAAAGCCTGGCAGAAAGCTATCGTCATTGAAAATAAAGAAGACAGGGATATTTATATTTCCCAGCAAGCAGTAGCTCCCAACGGAGACGCTTTCTTTCTCCTGAAAGAATACAAGGATGATAAAAGAAGAGAAACCATACGGGATGAAAGCGGTAAAAAAGTGCCGGGTTATAAATACAGACTTTTGAAAGTGAGCAATAACGGAAATACTTTAAAATACTATGACATTAACTTAGGAAATTTGTATCTGAATTCTGCGGACATAAAAATAAATACACAAACTAACAATCTGATCTGTTCAGGATTTTATAACGACCAGGACAATGAAGTACTGAAAGGTTTATTTTATTTAGAAATAGATAACACCGGAAATATCATTAAGAAAAACAATAAAGATTTTCCTGATGATTTTATTGCGGAATTTAAAAAGCATAAGGAAACAACAAAAGACAGAAAAAATAATCCCGACAAAGATGATGGTCTTTCAAAAAGTTTCCGTGTAGATAAAGTGTATACGCGTCCGGATGGCGGCGCATTCTTGTTATCCGAATTTTATTATTCTTACCGGGTTTGCACTACAAGTTCAAATGGAATGACTACCTGCCATGTACACTACATCAGCAATGATATTTTAGTAGTCAATATTGGCGCAGACGGAAAGATTGATTGGTTTCATCGAATTCCTAAACGTCAGCATGAAGTTGATTTCTACAACTTTTCTTCTTACGTCAGCACGGTGTATAATAATAAGCTCTATATTTTATTTAATGATAACCCGAAGAACGAGGATAATGAAGATGATGAAAAATCAGCCAATACGGTACGGTTTAAAAAATCTGTATGTATGATCCATGCAATCGATAAAGATGAAAAAGTTACGAAACAGGAATTATTTAAAAACGATGATATTGAAACTGTACTGCGTCCCACAAGCAGCCGGGTAATGAATGACAACGTCATTATTCTCTATGCAGAAAAGTTTCGCGATAATGATGTTAAACTGGGAAAGATAGTGATCGACAAATAATAATTATTTTTTAAATATTAAAGCACGATCCCCGGATCGTGCTTTTTTATTTCCTAATTTGATCTATTGTATATACAATTAATATTTTCCATTGTACTTTTGCAATATGAAAATTCTGCTTTATTACCTCAAAAAATATAAATGGCTGGTTGTATTAACTTTTTTACTCGCCATTATCAACCAATGTTTTTCTTTATTGGATCCATATATATTTGGAAAGATATTTGACAATTTTGCCACGCATCCGCATACTAAAATAAATGCAGCAAAACTGGCTGTACCAAGAACGCAAGGTGAATTTCTAACCGGTGTTTTATTTCTGATAGGATGTGCCATTACGGTTGCAATGATCAGCCGTATTGCAAAGGCTTTCCAGGATTATTTTATGAATGTAGTGATCCAGCGCTTCGGCGCCGATGTGTACACGGATGGATTGAAACATGCACTGCAATTGCCATTCCAGGAATTTGAAGATCAGCGAAGCGGCGAAACATTAAACATACTTCAGAAAGTCCGCCTTGATTCGGAAAAATTCATGCAGAATTTTATTAACGTGCTTTTCGTCGCTGTGATCGGGATCGTATTTGTAATTATCTATTCCACTTTCGTGTATCCAAAGTTGATCCTGATGTACTTCATATCCTCTTTTGTTTTGGGTTTCTCCATTAATATTCTATCCAGGAAAATAAAACTGGTACAGGCGAAGATCACGCGCCAAACAAATGTATTAGCGGGCGCCACGACAGAAAGTTTAAGAAATATTGAATTGATAAAAAGTCTTGGGTTAACGAACCAGGAAATTAACCGGCTGAATGATACCACCACAAAGATTCTGCACCTCGAGCTTACAAAGGTAAAACAGATACGAAGCATTGCTTTTATACAGGGAACATTAGTGAATTCTCTGCGCCAAATAATTATGTTTATTATTTTATTCCTGATCTTCAAAAGCCACCTTACTGCGGGACAATTAATTACACTTCAATTTTATTCCTTCTTCATTTTTAACCCATTGCAGGAAATGGGAAATGTAATTATGAGTTACCGTGAAGCCGAAGCTTCTTTGAATAATTTTGAAAAGCTGATGCATACGCCCGTCGAGATCAAACCGCCGGATGCCATTAAGTTGAATGCGATCGATTCCTTGTTTTTTGAAGATGTGGGATTCCAGCATCGCACTGCAAAGACAAGAGCTGTTGAAGACATTACTTTTAAAGCAGCTAAGGGCGATACCATTGCATTTGTTGGTCCTTCCGGCTCGGGAAAAACAACGTTGGTAAAATTATTGGTTGGATTGTATGCGCCGCTTGAAGGAAAAATTCTATACAATAATATCGATTCTAAAAAAATTGATATCGATGAATTGCGTTCGCAGATCGGGTTTGTTACGCAGGATACACAACTGTTTGCAGGCACGATAAAAGAAAATTTATTATTCGTGAATCCAGCAGCAACGGATGAAGAAATAATTGATGTATTAAACAAGGCTTCATGCCAGAGTTTACTCGCGAGAAGTGAAGCGGGAATTGATACAGTGATCGGGGAAGGTGGAATGAAAGTTTCCGGCGGCGAAAAACAACGCCTGTCTATTGCAAGAGCGTTGCTGAGAAAACCAAAATTAATTGTGTTTGATGAAGCAACATCTTCACTCGATTCTATTACGGAAGATGACATCACCCAAACTATAAAAACTATAGTGGCGAAAAAAGATCACATCACCGTGATGATCGCGCATCGCTTGTCCACCATTATGCATGCGGATAGAATTTATGTTTTGGAAAAAGGAAGAATTATTGAAACCGGCAATCATTATGAATTATTGGAAGAGAAAGGATTGTATTATGCTATGTGGCGCCAGCAGATCGGCGAAAGAAAAGCGATACCCACGGTGCCTGCGGAACAAATTCCAAATGAAGAATCTATAGTTAATTAATAACAGTTTTTTAGCAGCGGTGAAACTTATTTTTCCTGACCTTTGTTATTCAGATTCATAAATTATAAAGATGTTACGCTTACTCGAATATATTATTTTCATTTTACTGGCTTACAGGATCATCAAAGCCTTAATGAGCGACCATAAACCGGAAAGGACTACGCAACCCCGTGAAAGACAAACGATGGATTTCACACATCAGCAAGAGCAGCCATCACCTCCTATTTCACAAAGCTCAAAATTCAATTCTGCTGAGCCTATCGATTACGAAGAAGTGAAGTAGTTGCAGTGTGCAACGATTCAGCAGGCAATCTATTGGTACTAATTTCTCCCTTCTCTTTTTTTATTATATTTGTCAACTATTAATTTGCAAATGTAAACTAACACAATGAGCTTAGATCAAAACATCAACAACGAATTGAAAGACGCAATGCTTTCAAAAAATGAAGTAAAGCTTCGCACGATCAAATCTATAAAAGCAGCTTTTATTATTGCAAAAACAGAGAAAGGCTCTAACGGCGAAATATCTCCTGAACAGGAAATAAAGATCCTGCAAAAATTATACAACCAGCGCAAAGAATCATACGATATCTTTTCAAAAGAGAACCGTCCCGAATTGGCTGCAAAGGAAAAGGAAGAGATGGAAGTCATTCAATCTTACCTGCCTGCGCAAATGAGTGACGATGATTTGAAAAATATTGTACAAGCTACAATCGCAGAAACCGGTGCGTCTTCTATAAAAGATATGGGGAAAGTGATTGGTTCGGTAAGTAAGAAAGTAGCTGGACAAGCAGAAGGCGCCCGCATCTCCAGCTTAGTTAAGGAATTGCTGGCATAATGCAGGATATCCAACATTTTATTTTCGATCTTGATGGCACTATCACGCACCCACAGCCCGGTATCATCGGCGGTTATCATTACATGTTTAAAAAGTTAGGTGTGGAAGATAAGCCTGATGAAGAACTGATCCCGGTGATCGGTCCGCCTTTAAAATATGTTCTATCGCACATCTTTAATTTTTCTCCCGAGAATGTTGACTTGGGATTTAAATACTACCGCGAATATTATTATGAAAAAGGCGGGATGTACGAAGCCACTATTTTTGATGGCATGAAAGATCTTTTTGAATGTTTGAAACAAAGAAAAAAAATGCTACACGTTGCCACCAACAAATCTTACCAGGTAGATAAGATACTGGAACATTTTAATGTGCTGCAATATTTTTCATCGATTGAATTTTATAACGAAGAAAAAAATGTGATCAGCAAGGAAAGGATGATCGAAAATATTATTGAAAGTGAAAATGTAACGGATAAACATTCGGTTGTCATGATTGGCGACAGGAAACACGATCTGCTTGCAGCGAAAAACGTGGGTATAACAGCTGTTGGTGTTTTGTATGGCTTCGGATCAAAAGAAGAATTAGAAAACTGCAATCCTGATCATATTGTGAAGAACGTTGCTGAATTGCGGGCATTGTTGTGCCCGTGATTATTCCAGCCTGCAGCTTTGTGAATAATTGCTCATCGCGGTACATTGTGCCGAACCGCTGGTATCCGGAAATGTTTGATTGCTCACCACAGTTCCGCTCACCACATCACGGCAAATACATGTTACTGTTGTTGATTCGCTTTTCCTGCAGGAAACCGCGAGCATCATCATCGCTGTAATAAGCATCTTGTCCATACCGCTCTAACAACTTTAATTTATAAATGTTTTTAAGACTGATTATATATCTTAGTAGAAATAAATTCCATGAAAAAGTTCATCCTGATAATTATTTTTTGCTGTGTGATGAAAATTGCGTTCACTAAAAATGATAATGCAAAAGAAGTAGAGAAATTGAAACAGACAGAACTTGCATTCAGTAAAATGTGCGGGGAAAAAGGAATGAAGGAATCATTTATTTTTTATGCAGATAAAGATGTGATCAAACCAAGTGAAGACAAATTTCCTGTCATCGGAAAAGATTCTTTGATCGCTTCTTTTTCGAGAAGAAAGAAAGAAACGTTTAAACTGGAATGGTATCCGACAAGGGTGGAGGTGAGCAAATCCGCTGATCTCGCCTACACATTCGGCAACTGGATCCTAACAACTGATGATGGCAAGAAAAGCTACGGCAATTATGTAACCTTTTGGAAAAAACAGGAAGATGGTTCGTGGAAATATGTTTTAGATACAGGTAATTCCACACCTGATCCTGTGCAGAAGTGAAAGTGAGAGTGAAAATGAAAGTGAACTTCATAAGTCGTTAGACCGCTAAGCAGGATATAAGGCTTGGCAAGCGGTCAGTACGACTTAATTAAAAAAAAAGTAAAATGAAAGTAAGAATGAAGATGAAAAATCTTACGGCTTGCCCGTTTTGGTCGCCTGACCAAAACATCAGCATCTAATTATAATCAATATTGTTGGTCAGGCGACCAACAAAGGCATGGAGAAGTGAAGTTGAGAATGAGAATGAAAATGAAAGTGAAAAAATCTTACGACTTACGACTTATAACTTACGACTAAATATTACACAACAACTCTAAATTTTGTCCCTTGAGTTGTTTCTTCGTAAGCTCGTAATTTTGTGTAAAGCCTAAAATATAACCTCCGCCGCCGGCGCCGCAGAGTTTTAAATAATATTCGCCGCTGTCCAATCCGCGCTTCCACATCTTATTAAATAATTTCGGGATCATCGGTTTGAAATGTTCGAACTGGAATTTCGACAACAACTTCATGTAAGCAAACAACGTTTCTTTATCACCGTCTAAAAAAGCCTGGATGCAGTTGTTGGCAAACGGCTTCAGTTGTTTATCGATAAACTCGCGGAAGCTGGGTTCTTCCATGCGTTCCATATAATATTTTACAAGCGGTTCAGTGCTCCGCGATATGCCTGTATCAATGAGGAATATTGCGCCCTTACCGCTGTTGTTTAATTCTACCTTCACCGGCTCTACACCATTCTTCCCGTTGATCAGCAATGGTAAATTCATGTAACAGATCAACGGATCAACACCCGAGCTTTTTCCATGGAAGTAAGATTCCATTTTTGCAAACACCGATTTTAATTCTAATATGGATTTCTTTGTCGGCATGCTGTTGATGTCGATCTTATTCTTTGAATATTTTCCGTACACTGCAGCAACTAATGCGCCGCTGCTTCCCACGCCAAAACCTTGCGGAATGGAAGACTGGAAATACATGCCGTTGGCAATATCATTCTTAAAGGAAACAATATCAAAATCAATATTTAATTTTTTTGTATCGAGAAGATCCTGCAGGTAATTGGCGAAGTCGGATAAATGCTCATTCGACTCGGAAACAAACTGCTCGTTCATTTCATTCACATCAAAAGTCAGCTTTCCTTTAAATTCATCATACGGCAAAGTTAAACCCATGGAATCCTGGATAATGCTGTATTCCCCAAAGAGTAGAATTTTAGAATTGAATGATGGTTCGTTTTTCATGTATGTTAGTGTCGTGTGCGACAACTTCTCATTTTATCTTCACCGGACCTTTTCCAACCTCATCATATATCACTTTTCCTTCTTCACAGTAATGCAACAACTCCTGCCGGATAAAGGTTTCTACTTCAGTTGCCGCCTCAGCCGGGTATAGTAAATGGATGTTCGGACCGGCATCTAAAGTAAAGCACAAAGGTACGGCTTTTTTTGCACGGTAGGATTTGATCAAATCAATAATTTTAAGGGTATCCGGGAGCATCAACATGTACGATGGCGAGGAAGCCATCATCATTGCATGTAAGGTAAGTGCTTCATTTTCAACTACATCACCAAATTTTATTAGATCTCCGGACTTTAAAGAAGCTATCAACCCGGTCATACTCGTTTCTGCCTGTTTATACCTGCTGTCTGCAAAAGGATGGTCGTTCATCAGCGAATGACCGGCACGGCTGGATACTGATTTCTCCTCGTCCGATACAATTAAGATGGCATCCTTATAGCTTTTAAATACATTATCCATTTCCGTAAACGCAACTGCATGCTCGTTGCTTGATAAAGGAATAGACCGGTGTTTCCCCCAGGCTGCCATAAAAGGAAAGACAGAACGGCATGCGCTGCCGGAACCGAGTCGCGCAATTGTACTCGCTTTTTCAAAAAATTGATCCGGAGTCATTCCCCCTTGCAGTGTATGTTCAATATCTGTTAAGCACATCGCTAACGCTGCCATGGAAGAAGCCGAACTTGCAATGCCGGTAGAATGCGGGAATGAATTATAGCTATGGATTTCTAAAGAGAAATGAATTAAAAAAGGGAAGTGAGAAATGATGCTGTTAAGAAATACGCGGATCTTTTCTTCAAACTTCGGATTTTCTTTCCCTTCAAAAAAAAATTTAAAATCGGAATGTTCCTTATCTGCAAATAAACCATGATCTCTCGGGAAATATCTTATGGAAGTTTCTGTGAAAGCATTTTTTAAAGTAAAGCTGATGGAAGCATTGCGCGGCAACTGGTTGCCGTATTTCCCCCAGTATTTTATTAATGCAATGTTGGAAGGACAGCGCCATGAAACTTCACCCTCTGTATTTTTAAATGGATTAGCCATCGATCACAAAAGTAGTCATAAAAAATTCCCGCAGCAAAGGCGGGAATAAGTATATAGTGGTTTGATATTACAATCCGTTGATGGAAAGACCAAATACAATAGGCTTCATACCCGGTCCTTTATTTGCTACAAATGAGTTGGACAAGGAATAGTATGCAAACAAATTAAACATACCGTATCCACCCCGCAGGTACACACCGTAACGCAGCTTGTTCATGTTCGCCACCTTAATATCTTTGAATGTTACATTCTCGCCGCTGTTATCCAGCGATTCGCCTTTGTATTTCCATTTGCTTCCGATAAGAAATCCAAATTTAAACCCGGCAGCAAGCTTCCACGACCAACCTGTTTTTTTATTTGGAGTAGAACGAAAACGAAACTCAATTGGTATATCGAGATACGTCATATTTAATTTGGATTTTTTAGAACTTATAGAATCGCCGAGCGGATAAAAGCGCGTGATACTATCGTGATGCCAGCTCACTCCAAATGATTTGAAATAATAATTCTCTGATGCAAAACCAATTCCCGGCGCGATACTGAAATGCGGATTTTTTTTCTTTTTATCCAACACCAGGTCATACATGAAGTATACATTAATGCCTCGTGAAAATCCGCTTACTTTAAAATTATCAGGCACGGTAATGCCGCCGTCTTTTTTGATGATCGCGTTCATTAAGCAAAAATCTATCACTAAACGATCCTTTGATTTGCTGATCTTTTTCTTGATGTTGTAGGAAATGCCTCTTGGCGCTGCAAGTGAACTATCCTGTCCCAAAGCAACAACCATTGAACAAAATAAAAAGACCGCACTAATTGCTAATTTTCGCATATATCAAATTTCTCATTTAAAAATAGATTGCAAAAATAAGATTATTATCCTATGTAAGTGTGAATTAACCTTTATTAATTAAAAGATGATGAGAGGAGAGAATTTAGATACTAGAGATGAAACATGGGATGACGGCAATCCTCTCATATCCCATATTCTCATATCTAACATCTAAAATAAGATGGGCAGGTCGTAATAGCGGTTGAAGATGCTTGTAGCAAAGCTGATCATGAAGGAATTGCTTTTTAAAGTATTCGTGGTTCCCACATATTTTGAAGTATATTTTCTGAATTGCACTTTTGCTTCGATCACCATGTTTAATTTGGGATTGATAATATATCCAACTCTTATATCATGATCGACAACTTTGTAACCAAACCCGTTTTGAATTTTGACATTTGTAAGTGTTGTTGCAGTGGATGCAATATCTAAAATATTGTTGCCGTAATTTTGATTCAGTGAAGTATCCGTTGCTGATAATATGTACGACATCTTATAAGAAGCATAGAAACGCTTGTACTGGTAATTCAACATGATCAATAACTCATTGAAATTTGCGCCCATCGGATGTGCGAGCGATTGGTTGTAATGCGCGTAGCCGATCGAGCTGTCTTCACCCTGGTAAGTGTATGGACGAACACTGTTGTATTCTACCTGGAAATTTAAATTTTTAATTCCGCCCACATCAAAATATTTTGCACCTGCCTGCCATCCTGTTCTGCGGTCCGACGTGTTTTTCTTTCCCCAGTGATTGATGAGGAATTGTCCGTACAGCACAATGTATTTCGGCAGCGTTACTTTCGCGTTTAAGCCGTAAACTTTTGTTGTATTCGGATCGAGTTTCTTCTGGAATGCACGCACGCCGATCACCGGATTTAAAAAATTATAATCGAAGAAATTATTTCCTTTGTTAGTTGTTCTTCTCCACGTAATACCTTCAAATATGCCTATTTGCAGAAACTTAGCTGCATCAACACTCAGGTAATTGAACGTTGCGAGCTTGCGCGGATAACCGAATCCGAAATCATTAAATCCTTTTAAATTATCGATCAGCTCTGCATAAATACTTGTGTATTTGATACGCCATACATTTGCGGTGAGTTGTATATATGGATATGTGTAAGAGTTATCAGATAAAAATAAAGACCGGTAACCATCGCCGATAAAATGTTTTCCGTTTCCAAGCTGGATATTAAATTGCTTCACCGGTGAATAAGAAACATACGCCATGATGCTGGAAAAATCCAATCCGCTTTTTCCGCGGTTGCGAATATTTCCTTCACCTGGCACTGCGCCCGTTTGTGCGTTATAAATATTTATATAGACAGGAAATTTTCCAACGGTATTCAGGAACGAAGTATAGATTGTAACTTTTTTCCCTATATCAACACGCATTTCCATGCCTTTAAGATTGTAGCTCAATAATTTTTTTGCCGAGAGATCATAACCGAATCCGATATTGAAAATCGGATTTAAAACAACATAAACTTTTCGCGGCGTGTATGCTTTATCGTAAATATTATCTTCATAATAAACACCGTCCTTTGCTAAGATCTTTCCGTAATGTTTTACATAACCATGCTCGTCAAATTCCAGAAGATTTTCATATCCAATCACGTTAACAAGCTTACTAAACCAATTAGTATGCGGCACTCTCTGAAAATGCTGAACGGTATCAGGAAATACAAATTGATAAACTTCTGATGCATTATACGGCTTAACAGCAGTGTGAAAAGAAGCCTTATCCCAGCTGTTTAAAGACTTCTCATAATTAAGGATCATATTCCGGTTAAGCGGAAGGTTTTCCTGCTGCGCAAAGGCAGCTAAAGAAAAAGAGAGTAACAAAAAAAAGAGTAGATTTTTAGAATGCATTTTCTTCACCTCGGATCATATTGATAATGGTCATTAGAATAATTTTGACATCCAGCCCGAAACTCCAGTTTTCGATATACCATACATCTGCGCGAACTCTTCCCTCCATATCGTTTACATCCTTTGTTTCGCCGCGATAGCCGTTTACCTGCGCCCATCCCGTGATGCCCGGTTTTACTAAATGCCGAACCATAAATTTATCAATAATTTTCGAATATTCTTCTGTATGCTTTAACATATGTGGTCGCGGACCAATGACAGACATTTGCCCGAGGAACACATTAAAGAATTGTGGTAATTCATCGAGGTTTGTTTGCCGCAATAATTTTCCGATAGGTGTAATGCGGCGGTCGCCCTTTGTTGCCTGCTTGTGATGTGCATCTCCGTTCACATACATCGTTCTGAATTTTATTACTTCGAATGATTTATTCTTGATGCCTGAACGCTTCTGCACAAAAAATACAGGTCCTTTCGAAGTGATGCGGATAATAAAAGCAATTAGCGGAATGAACCACCATAATAAAAATACAAAAACCAAAATGGAGAAACCGAGATCGAATAATCTTTTGATCACGCGGTTTACAATATTTTCCAGCGGCTCACTTCGCAATGTCATTACCGGAATTTGTCCGTAATAATCTATTTCTACTTTATTGAGATGATGCGTTAAAAAACGGGAGAGATCCGGAACAATTTTTACACGGATCAGATTTTCATCACCGAATTTTATGAGGTCTTTTATTTTGTCTTCTTCCTGGTAGGGCAACGCGCAAAACATTTCATCTATCTGGTGTCCTACTGCATATGTCTTCGCTTCGTCAATAGTTCCTAAAATATGTTTTTGAGTAGGCTTGTCATATTGCTTCGGATCATCATCATAGAAGCCTAAAAACTGGTAACCATATTCTATTTTATGCTCGAGCATATTTTTAAATTCCTTTGCAGTCTCGCCTGCGCCTATGATCATTACCTTCCTGTTGTTAAACCCCCGTGCACGGTAAATGCGTACGATCTTTATAAAACCAAAACGCCAGATCGTTGTCAATACGAGAGATGAAATATAGGTGACGAGTAATACTTCGCGCGATAATTTAAAGGTCTGGTTGTAATCTTTAAAAATAACGATGTAGGAGAACGACAATACGATCTCTAAAAAAAACAATTTTAATAAGGCTGATAAGAGTGTAAAGAAACGCGTGTTCCTGTACATATCGAATGTTCCGGAAAGCTGTGCGGCGAATAAATAAATAACATTGAGGTAGATCCACAACTGTAAATATTTGGTGTCAAACATTTGCCTGTAGCTCCAAAAACCAAAGATGTGCCCGATGAGGTAGGAGATATTGAGGATGATCAAATCGCCGAGCGCATGGATTAATACATATACATTAGTAAGTCTTCTCTTCACGAATTCTAAAAATTATCAGCGTGGTAAAATTTCGTATCTATACTCGCCTGTGTTTACTGTTATTGTTGCTATTATCGACTAATAGGTTGCAAAAATAATATAATCTTTTTATGCATGCGCTAAATAACCGACTTCTCTCTTTATTAGCTGTAAGTTACAACACATTTTTTGAAAAATCTGAAACAAATAGAATGGATAGTTTGCAATATTTACTTTTCATTAATTATAAGTAACTATTTATCATACCTATACAGGTTTTTGTGTATTATGTGCATATTTTTTAGGCACGATTTTATGGAATTTGCTTCATTTCGGTATCTTAATAGTATAAATTTGTTCACAGAAATTCACAACACATTATGAGTAAAGACGACAAGGCAAAAGCCCTTCAATTGACATTGGAGAAATTAGATAAGCAATACGGAAAAGGCACCGTAATGAAATTAGGCGATAACAGCATCGTGCAGGCAGAAGTGATCTCTACAGGTTCGCTAGGTCTGGATCTTGCATTAGGAATTGGCGGTCTGCCGCGCGGAAGAATTATCGAAATTTACGGACCGGAATCATCGGGTAAAACGACGTTAGCAATACACGCGATCGCACAAACACAAAAGCTCGGCGGGATCTGTGCTATTATTGATGCAGAGCACGCATTCGATAAAAAATATGCTGAAGCATTAGGTGTAGATACAGACAATTTATACATCACTCAGCCTGATGATGGAGAGCAAGCGTTGGATATCGCAGAGCAGCTGATACGTTCCGCTGCTGTTGATCTTGTGGTGATCGACTCTGTTGCAGCATTAGTGCCGCGAAGTGAGATCGAAGGAGAAATGGGCGACAGCAAGATGGGCTTACATGCAAGGTTAATGAGCCAGGCGATGAGGAAACTCACAGGCGCGATCAGTAAAACGGCATGCAGCTGTATCTTCATCAACCAGCTTCGCGATAAGATCGGTGTGATGTTCGGCAGCCCGGAAACAACCACCGGTGGTAATGCTTTAAAATTTTATGCTTCCATCCGTTTGGATATCCGCCGCGCCGGACAAATAAAAGATAAAGAAAATAATGTGATCGGCAACCAGACAAAAGTGAAAGTGGTGAAGAACAAGCTTGCACCTCCTTTTAAAGTTGCTGAATTCGATATTTTCTTTGGCAAGGGGATTTCTAAAGAAGGTGAAGTGGTAGATATGGCAGCTGATATGGGTGTCCTGCAGAAAAGCGGCGCATGGTATAGCTATGAAGGACAAAAAGTCGGGCAGGGACGCGACCAGGTAAAACAATTGTTCCTGGATAATCCCGGCATGATGGATGAGATCGAAGGAAAGATCAAGGCGAAATTAATTCCGGCTTAAAAAAAATAACAGATAATGAATCCCGCGCAATGCGGGATTTTTTATTTGTCTAAAAGCAAGGACAATTTTATTTCAATATAACCGTTTCCTATATATTATAATTTGTTAAATAAAAATGAAAAGATATATTCTTATCTCCGTTGTCCTTATTCTTATTTCCTGCAGTAAAATTAAAAACAAGGAGAAATTGTATGATGGAACTGTAGTTGGACTAGCAGGCGGATGCTTTTTATATCCGGGTCAGTTTCCTTACCGCATCAGGTTTGATGATGTTTCACAATTAGAAGAAGATCATCCTATACGGGTTTATTCAAACTTTGACACTTGTTGCGCTGCTCTTATTCCAGATGAATACAAGATAATTGGTAAAAAAATAAAATTTGCATTTAGAAAGAGAAATGCTGATGAAGAATTTACTTGCGATGCAAGTGTTTCCTATTATCAGGCAATCATTACAGAAATATCCGCTACCCAATAATAAATCAACTACACGTCTCACGATGTTCTCATTCTTTGACTAAAATCCTTTTTTAATTTAGAATTCCGATATTCGTATTTTATCTCTATAATTTATGGAATTCATTCACAATGTAATTACAGACTTTAAGGCGCATTGGTTATTGTATATATCAATGCCGGTCATTGCATCCATCATCGGTTATCTTACAAAGATCGTCGCGATAAAGATGATGTTTAACCCGTTGGAATTTGTAGGCATCAAACCTTTTTTTGGCTGGCAGGGAATTATCCCGCGCAAGGCTGAAATTATGAGCGGCATTGCATGTGATACACTGACATCGAGATTAATTAAACCGAAAGAAATTTTTGCAAGGTTAGATCCCGATCGCGTCGCGCACGAACTCGAGAAGCCAATGCTACCTATCGTTGAGCAGATCACGCACGAAGTGATGAGCCATTACCAGCCGGGCTTGTGGGAATCCATTCCTGAGAATGTAAAAAAAATGCTGATCAAAAGAATTCAGCAGGAATCGCCTGCAATGGTTCGACAGCTCATGCAGCAAACAAAGGACAACCTCGATGAAGTGTTTGATCTGAAAGAAATGGTGATCACCAATCTCACAAAAGATAAAAGGTTACTCAATAAAATATTTTTAGAATCGGGAAAGGAAGAATTTAAATTCATTCAGAATTCAGGAATATATTTTGGCTTCCTGATTGGGCTTGTGCAAATGGTTGCGTGGCTGCTGACACACAACGTGATCATCATGCCGATCTTCGGTTTATTTACAGGCTGGTTCACAGACTGGCTGGCTTTAAAAATGATCTTTCTTCCGCAGCAACCGAGGAGGTATTTAGGAATATTTAAATGGCATGGATTATTTTTCAAAAGACAAAAAGAAGTTTCTGCGGCTTACGGCGCACTGATCGCGCAGGAAGTATTGACGCCATCTAACATGATCGAATCCATTTTGAAAGGGAAATTATCCGACAATTTATTCAACATGATCCAGAAGAATGTACAGCAAATGGTGGATGAACAAGCAGGCGCATTAAAGCCGATCGTGGTTCTTACTGTGGGTTCCGCAAAATATAAAGCGATGAAGGAAGCCATCACACAAAAAATGATATTGCAATTGCCGATTGCCTTAAAGCACATTGAAGCGTACGCGGAAGATGCAATGGATATTAAAAATACATTGGTCAGCAAGATGCAGGAACTGACGCCCGCTGAATTTGAAGGGGTGCTGCGCCCTGCATTTAAACAGGATGAATGGATATTGATCACCGTGGGTGCTGTACTTGGATTTCTTGTAGGGGAATTGCAGGTGGTATTAATGGAACATTTCGTCATGCATTAAAAGCTTTTCATTTAAAGTATTGTTAATCTACTTCTAACTTTCCAAACTTATTATTTCTCTAACTTTAATTGATTCAATTATTTGCTGAATTTATTTCGGCTTTAATTTCCACCAAAACTACTTTTTGATTTACGAACTGGTCGGTGGAAGCATATTCTATAAAAATGGACAATAAGATTTTCATATTTGATACCACTCTGAGAGACGGCGAACAAGTGCCGGGCTGCCAGCTGAACACCGTAGAAAAAATTGAAGTGGCATTAGCGCTGGAAGCGTTAGGAGTGGATGTCCTGGAAGCCGGATTTCCAATTTCGTCTCCTGTTGATTTTAAATCTGTTGTTGAAATTTGTAAGAATATACACGGACCAACCATCTGTGCATTAACACGTGCAGTAGAGAAAGATATAGAATGTGCAGCTGAAGCGTTGAAGTTTGCGAAGCGCGGTCGTATTCACACAGGCATCGGAAGTTCTGACATTCACATCAAAAATAAATTAAAAACTACGCGTGAAGCGATTTTGGAAAAAGCGACGTGGGCAACAAAGTATGCTAGAAAATTCGTGGAGGATGTTGAATTCTTTTGCGAAGATGCAGGTCGCGCTGATCTGGAATTTCTTGCGCGCATGGTGGAAACAGTTATTGCTGCCGGCGCAACCGTTGTAAATATTCCTGATACTACAGGTTATTGTTTGCCGGAACAATACGGTGCGAAGATCGCTTACCTGATGAACAATGTTCCGAACATTGATAAAGCCGTGATCTCCGTTCATTGTCATAATGATTTGGGTATGGCGACTGCAAATTCTATTGCAGGATTGATGAGCGGCGCACGACAAGTGGAAGTTACTATGAATGGAATTGGGGAACGCGCAGGAAATACTTCGTTGGAAGAAATTGCGATGATCCTGAAATCGCATAAAGAAAATCTTAAATTCGAATGCGGCATCAACATTAAAAAATTATATCCCACTTCAAGATTGATCACGCGTTTAATGCGCAGGCCGGTTCAGCCGAATAAAGCGATCGTTGGA
>JAQBNI010000095.1 GCA_028288625.1 Bacteroidota bacterium
AATGCAGCTAATGATATCATCAAACACAATAAAGCACAGTTATCAAAAAATATCTGGACAGAAAATAAAGGCGGAGAAAAAATAAAAGTTTTTAAGACTGCAAGTGATAACGACGAAGCGCGCATTGTTGCAGATACGATCTTCGATCAGAAAATGCGCAATCACCTCAAGCATTCGGAATTTGCAATTCTTTACAGAACCAATGCACAATCGCGTGCATTTGAGGAAGCTTTAAGAAGATTGAATATTCCATACAAAATTTACGGAGGTTTATCATTCTATCAGCGCAAGGAAGTAAAAGATTTTGTTTGTTATTTGCGTTTAGTTGTCAATCCGAATGATGAAGAAGCGCTCAAACGCGTGATCAATTACCCGGTGAGAGGTATAGGAAACACTACTATTGACAGGCTGATCGTTGCTGCGAATGAACAAAATAAACCGCTATGGGAAATTGCAGAACATCCCGAACTGATGAACGATACCCAGGCGCGGGCAAAATCTGCCATCAAGAATTTTGCAATAATGATCAAAAGTTTCCGTGCACAGCTGGCTACAAAAAATGCTTATGAGATCGCAGAATATATTGGCAAGCAAACAGGCTTGATCGAAGACCTGTATAAAGATAAAACCGCGGAAGGCATTACACGTTTTGAAAATATCCAGGAGCTACTGAATGGTATCAAGGAATATACCGTGGCTGAAAAACCGCAGTACGAAGAAGATGAAGTGAAACCGGAAAATGATCTTGCAGCATACTTACAGCAAATTTCTTTGCTGACAGATAGTGATAATGAAAAGATTGACGACAGGGAAAAAGTAAAGCTGATGACCATTCATGCTGCAAAAGGTTTGGAATTTGCCAGTGTATTTATCGTGGGATTGGAAGAGAATTTATTTCCATCCATCATGGCGATGAACAGCCGCGAAGAACTCGAAGAAGAGCGCCGCTTGTTTTATGTAGCGGTGACAAGATCAAAACGTTTTCTCACGCTTTCTTATGCATTGACACGTTATAAATTCGGGCAATTGAATTATTGTGATCAAAGCAGGTTTATCGATGAGATCGAACAGGCGAATATTATTTTCTTCGGACAAAAAGAAAAACCGCGACCGGAACAAAAATCATTTTTTGGCAACGACGAAAACACTAAGTGGTATTTAAGCAAGCAGTTTCAGAAAAAAGAACCGCCGGCACCAGCGCATACTTACGAGCCGCCGAAACATTTAACTAAAATAAATAAAACAGAAAACGCTTCCATTTCACAGGATCTGAAAAATCTGCAGGCGGGCATGAAAGTGATCCACGAAAAATTTAACCAGGGCAAAGTACTGGATGTGGAAGGCGCAGGTGATAACAAGATCGCTACTATCTTTTTTGAAGGCGTGGGCAACAAAAAGATCATGCTGAAATTTGCGAAATTACAGATCGTCGAGTAAACCTATAAGGTTTTGGAAACCTTATAGGTTTTATTTGAAAACCTTATAGGTTTGCTTACTTTTGAGCCGTGAAGAAAGTTTTCATCTCATATTTATTGCTTGTTATCTCCTTCCTTACTTTTGGTCAGGCTACGAACACGAATACGACCGTCGCAAATACGAATAATAATGTGACGAACATAGATGCTTCCACACCCAAAAACCTCGTTACGGTTACAAAACCAAATCCGAAATTATTTTACGATACAAAATATGTTACGCCGGATAATCCGACATTGCGCCGACCGGATTCTATTGTAGAAAATTTCCATCGCTACAACACAACGGAAAAACAATTTGTCCCTTATTACAATCTCGGCAATTACGGTACTGCGTATTATTCCCTGATGTTTACCAACGAAAATCCAATCGGCTTTAAACACGGATTCAATTCTTTTGATCTTTATTTTATTCATCCTGAAAAATTAAATTACTACAAAACAAAAACACCGTATACTTATCTGAATTTTGTATTTGGCGGCAAGGAAGAAATTGTCGGCGGCGCTTCATTTGCGTATAATATAAAACCAAACATCAATTTTGGATTTTCTTATAACCGTAATAATTTTAAGGGAAAGAATATTCACCAGGCATCTATCCATAATATCTTTTCATTCAATCATTGGTTCCAAAGCAAGAATAATTTTTATGATCTGAAAGCCGCATTTATTTATAATGGTATAAAGAATGAGGAAAACGGCGGTTGGGTAGAAACCGATGTGTATGACAATCCGTTGTACAAGAAAAATAAGGCATTTGCACCGGTTTGGCTGGATGATGCGATCAACAAATGGAGCGAGCGCGATATAAATGTACGGCAGCAGTTTAATATTGGTCCGAAGAAAGAAATACAACTCAACGATTCTGTAAGAAGAAAAATCGTTCAGCCAAAATTTATCATCGAACATGATTTTGAATTTGAACACTGGAAATTTTATTACAAGGATTATGAAAAGGATTCTACTTTTTATGCACGAATGCTTTACAATACAGATTCCACACAGGATTACACAAAAACATGGACGATCCGAAACGGTGTATTCTTTAAGAATGTGCAAAATGATACGCTGCCGAAAAAGTTTTTATTCGGTGCTGGATTAGAATATGCTTTTACACGGTACAAGCAGCGTTTTGTGGATGAATTCATACAGGACATACAATTAAAAGCAAAAATTTACAACCAGGCAGATTCAGCATTTTTCGGTTACAGTATTGACGCTGCGGTTGATGTTGCTCCAAAGTATATCGGTGATTTCGATGTGCATTTCTTAGGAAAATTAAATTTCAAAAAAAGTATTACGATCGGCGTACAGGGGGACGTTTCACTGGCTTCACCATCACAGAAGCAGGAATTTTATTACGGCAATCACTATACGTACGCGAACATTTTCCAGAAAACCTTCCAGGCAAAGGTCGAAGGCATATTTGAATGGAAAAAACAATTGCTGTATTTGCATGTACAGAATTATTTCATTCAGAATTATATTTATTACGATACGGCATCACTGCCGCAGCAATACCATAAACCTTTAAATGTACTTGTCGTTAAATTCGTAAAGAACTTCAACACCAAACATATTTTTTCCGGAACCGAAGTGTATGTACAGTGGATATCCAACAACAATATCATCCGGTTGCCTGTTGTTGCTGTTAAGCAAACCTTGTATTACAAAGGCGGATTTATCTCCGGCAAATTAAATGCGCAACTGGGTTTCGATATTCTGTACAATACCAATTTTACAGGGAATGCATATAATCCGTCGCTCGCAGAATTTTATCACCAGGATAAACAGAAGCTGACGTTTTATCCTGTATTAGATCTATTCTTTGATATTCATGTAAAACGCACAAATATTTTCCTACGCGTGCAACATGTGAATCAGGGGATGTTTAAACAAAAAGGAATATATACAGCGCCGAATTATGGTTATATAGATAGAAAATTTGTTGCAGGCGTTACATGGCAGTTTTATGATTAGCCCAAGGCAAACAATTCATAACAAATTATTTTGAGCAAAAAAATATTATTTCTCACGCCAACTTTGCCTTATCCACCGGTGAGCGGTGGCGTTATAAAATCAAATAAGGTTGTTAATTTTTTAAGTGAGCATTATGATCTCTCTATTGCTTGCATCTTGAAAAATGATGATGCAAAGCATGTAGGGGAATTTTTGAAAACTATCCGCCTCTCACATTTTATTTCACAGGAATTACATATTGCACGTTCTGCAAAAAACCTGGTGTTGTCAGCGTTACAAGGCATTTCGCTGAATTTATTCCGGAACAAATCCTCCATTTTAAAAAATAAAATAAAAGGAATTGCAAACGAATATGACGCCATATTTTGTGATCACTATGTGATGTTCCAGTATATCCCCCAAAATTTTAAGGGCAGGATCATCCTCCATGAACACAACTGCGAATACCTGATCTGGAAACGGTTTTCACATTTAGAAAATAATTTTTCAAAACAAATGGCATTGACCGACCAGGCGCGGCGCATAAAAAAATATGAGCAACAGATCTGCAAAAAATCAGATGTGATCCTGGCGGCTCCCAATGATATCAATGAACTTGTAAAGATCGGCGCAGATCCGGATAAATTTGTAGAAACTTATCACTTAGGCGATGATCAGTTACTGGAAGCTCCTGAATTAAATTTTGACGACACGGAAAAATCATTGCTTTACATCGGCACATTGAGCTGGGAAGCAAATATAGATGGCTTACTCTGGTTTTTAAAAGATATATGGAAGCTGATTGTTCCGCAGCATCATGATACTAAACTATACATCGTCGGGAAAAATCCGGATGCTCGCTTAAAAGAAATCGCAGCAAGAGATTCCCGCATCGTCTTAACAGGATTTATTGATGACGTAGAACCATATTTCAAAAAAAGCCGTGTGTTCATTACGCCTTTGCGGTTCGGCAGCGGTATAAAAGTAAAAGTAGTGAATGCATTGTATCGTGGGATCCCCTGTGTTACCACACCGATCGGAGCGGAAGGATTAAAAGTAATTGACGGAGAACATGTCTTTATTAAGAAGGATCCGGAAGAATTTGCTCATGCAATCGATATTCTTCTCACAGATAAAAATGTATGGAAGGAAATGAGTGTAAATGCAAGAAAAATTGCAAACCAATATTACACGTGGAATTATGTTCTTGAAAATATTGTGAAAGCGATAGAAGATTAATTATTGTATTTCATGATGAAATTCCCCTTTAAATAGTAAACGTGATCTGCAGAAGTTACATATTGGTTGTTTACATCAATGGTTCCGCGTACAACTTTTGTAGCGAGATCAACACTTGATATCACAACCTTCCCATGGAACATGGCATAATTCCTGTAACCTGTAGATAATCTTTTCCTGTATAAAAAAACAGCGCCTGTAATTCCGGGCGGAGACTGCTCTGTATAGTACGTCCCCGGAACAGCTTGTCCCGTTGTAAAAACAACTTCATCCCTTCTTGTAAAATCCGCTCCTGCTACCGCAAAACTATCCTGAACTATCGTATCCACTGCAACAACAGTCAGGAGGTAAGAGCTATCGCCGGTAACGTTCAAATAAAAAGTTCCTAAAGCTCCCGTGGTATCTACATTAATGTTTCCGGGATCGGGAATTGATTTATTATTTACACTGCATGCGGAAATCATCGCCATTAAAGTGAGCAGCAAAACAAAAGAATATTTCTTATATCTCCGATCCATAATTCAGACCGTAAAGATAATAGTTTTCAGCCGTTCAACATTAATTTTTAATTCACTGTTTTAAATACTATTGTCTATATCCCATTGATTTTGACTTCTAAGATTTAGAACTTGTATGCTTAAAACTGGACACACCGGATATATCTTTTTTTATAATAGCTGCCGCACCGGTATACTTAACATTGGAAGCGCCGGAAACGGTAACATCCAAAGATTTTGAAGCATTTACAAATGCCTTGCTTGCACCTGAACTATTCAGCACAACATCATCTGTTGCAAACTCACTTGCGCTAAGGTCTGAAGCACCGCTTATATTAAATGCAGCCTTACTTGTTTTTCCGTTTAGGACGATTTGGCTCGCGCCGCTCGCAACCGTTTCCAGAGTACTCACTTCAAGATTAAGCACTATGCGACTTGCACCACTGCTGTTGATCTCAAAGCTACCCTCTTTTATTAAATTTTTTGATTCCACCCCACTTGCCCCGGATGCATTAATTGAATTCAATTCTTTGAACGAAATATACACGGTAATTCCTTTATCGAAATCAAAATCATGTCCACGCTTCATTCCAATATCCAGTAAGTTTCCTTCTTGCTTTATTTCAAGATAAGGCAGCAGATTCTCATCACCTTCAATCTTCATTGCGTATTTCTCTTCCTGCGTAATCACTAATTTAACTGCATGACTTACACGGATCTCTTTAAAAGCAGAAATTGTTCTTGTTTCCGTTTTTAATTGACCGTTTCCTTTTATCCTGTCATTTGCATGCAAAGCATAAGACATGGAAAGCATCAACAGGAAAATAAATAATTTTTTTGCTGTAGAATAAATTGTCGTTTTCATTTGATATTTTTTAAGTTGTTTTTTATTTTATGTTTACATCGCCATATATCGTATTGACTACTATTACGGGTGAAGATAAAGATGCCGTTTTTGTTTTCGTCTGCAATGTAGTTTCATTCCTGTCTTCATCTTCCTGAACTTTTGCTGCAAAGTATGCACCGGGATTAATGTCCCCGTTCCTTGAATGTAAATCTAATTGTATGGGGTTTGCTTCATTTATATGAAATGTATAATCTGAATACACACCTGTACACTTTATAGATGAAAAATCTTTCGCTATATCTTTAATCTCAATATTTCCGTATGTGGCTGCACTTACGAAAGATTTATCCAATTTATCAAGGGCGAGATCAGTATAGGAAGAATTCATCTTCAATGCATTCACTTGTGTAATAAATACATCCCCGTGAGTGGCAGTGATATCAAGGTCATCCGCTTTTTTGATCCTGATATCCGAATAACTTGAGGTAATATCACTTGACTTTTTAAGTTCGCTAATAGTGATATCGCCGTAACTTGCCTTAAGAGTAAAAGCCACCGGAATAGATTCGCTCTTCAGGTCTGAATATTTAGATACGATTGCAAGCCCGGCAAGGTTTGACGGCAGGTATAGTTGACTTTTAATTTCTACGTCCGAGCTCTTATCGCTTCCAAACAGCGTATTCCAAATCGACGGAGATTTATCCGGTCGCAGCCTTGTAGAAATAAGGAGCGTATTACCCGAATTCTCCGCTGAAATTTCAATTTTTTCCTCAAGGTCGGAAGCGCTGATATCTTCATTGGAATTTATCGTGATGTCTAATTTTACTTTATTTTCATTCCAGAAAATAATATCTACATCCTGGTACTTTGTAACAAAAGACACATTCGTTCCGGAATTGACAGACCATTCCTTCACAATCTTTTTTGTCTTTGACATTTCACACGAAAATCCATATTGAATTCCGAGAAAAAATAAACTATATATAAGTATTCGTCTCATTTTTTGTAGTGTTTTTCTTATTAACAGATTCTTCTATTTTGTTGATCAACTTTAATTTTGCTTTATAATATTCGAGGATGGCATCCTGTATATTCTGATTCTGCGGATTATTTTTCAGATCTTTTAATAATCTCTGCTGTTCCGGATTATTAAATTCTATTTCCTTCAACACATCGTCCGGGATCTGCACTTGCTTCAGTTTTTGTTTATCGAGTTTTGAATATTTTTGAAACAGCGATTCTTCATAACTACTCACCTGCGAACAAAATTGCGCCGGCACTCCCTGGATTGAACAGATCTGGTTAACAGGTTTTTCTTTGATCATCGAGTTGCCGATAAATACCGCAATACCAATAATTATTGCGGCTGCCGCCACACGGATCCAAGTCTTCCTATATAATGGAATTATTTTTTTTTCGCCGGAATGAAGCTGCTGTTCAAATAGCTTATCTTCCAGGTTATTCCAGACCTTATTTTTATCCCAGCTTGTTTCTTCAAAATCAGATCGGTGCTGACGGATAAAATCTTTTAGTTTATCTTTCTCTTCCATCTTTCTTATTTTTTATAATTTCCCTGATCTTATTTTTCGCTTTAAAATATTGTGTCTTTGCTGTTGACTCCGTTATGTTCAACATGCCTGCTATTTCTTTATGCGAATAATCCTCCATTAAGTACAAATTAAATACCGTTCTGTAACCATCAGGAAGTTCCGTGATCGCTTCTTTTATATAACGGACATCCATTTCAAAATCTTCCTCATCATTTATTTCTTCCTTCGGATCCGCAGCTAGTTCGACATCCACATATAACAATTTTTTCTTCCGGATAAAATTGAGACAATGGTTTACAACGATCTGTTTTATCCACGCACCGATCGTGCTGTCTGCCCTATACGTATGAATATTATCAAAGACCTTCATGAATGCTTCCTGCAAAATATCTTCCGCATCAGCAGTATTATTCACCATTCTCCTGCACACATTGTACATGGCGTCCGCATACTGCATGTATAGCTGCTTACATGCATGTACATCTTTCTCTTTTACCTTTTCAATCAGTTGATGCACAAATTCGAATGTTGGTTTTATATTATAAAGACACGGTTAATTGCAATGGTTGCCTGTTTAGCGATTATTTTTGCTTACCTAACTAAAAATAAGGATTTATATATAAGATATTAAGCCGACTTCCTTAATTTTAACGCTATTCTATGCCGATCACCGTTAACCATCTTTCAAAAATTTATGCTGAACAAAAGGCAGTGAATGACGTGTCTTTTGAAGTGAAAAAAGGCGAGATCCTGGGGTTTTTAGGTCCAAACGGAGCGGGTAAATCGACGACAATGAAAATGCTGGCCTGTTATATTCCTCCTTCCTCAGGAAGTGCAAATGTTGGCGGTTTTGATATTATTACGCAGCCGTTGAACGTAAAACAAAACATCGGCTATCTTCCTGAAAATAATCCGCTGTATTACGAGATGTATGTGAAAGAATTTTTAGGGTTCGCATTAAGCGTCCACAGTCCACAGTCCACAGTCCACAGTTCTCAAAAAATCAAAAGTGTAATAGATCTTGTTGGATTGAATACGGAGCAGCATAAAAAAATTGGCGCGCTTTCAAAAGGGTACAAGCAACGCGTGGGTTTAGCGCAGGCGCTGATTCACGATCCTGAAATTCTCATATTAGATGAACCGACTTCAGGATTGGATCCAAATCAATTAGCGGATATCCGGAATTTGATTAAAGAGTTGGGTAAAACTAAAACGATCATTTTTTCTACGCATATCATGCAGGAAGTGCAGGCGGTTTGCGACCGGGTGATCATTATTAACAAAGGAAAATTAGTAGCGGACGACAAGCCTGAAAATTTACAGCAACTTTTAGGCGAAGAAATTTTAATTGAAGTTGAATTTGAAAATGTGATGGAGGAAAATGAATTGAATGAAATAAAAAGTATTTATAAAATTGATAAGAGGTCTTCCACACATTTCGTGCTGCACGGAAAAGACAGTGCACAAATGCGGAAAGATATTTTTGCATTTGCAATGAGTAAGAATAATCCGCTGTTGACCATGAAGCAGGAATCGAGAAGCCTGGAAGAAGTTTTTCAGCAGCTTACCAATAAAAACGAAACATTATAATGATCGCCATTCTCAAAAAAGAGATCAATTTATTTTTCTCATCACTGATCGCATATATCAGCATGGCAGTTTTTTTTATCGTGCTTGCATTAAATCTTTTTATTTTCCAGGGGAATATCCTCGATTCTAACTATGCTACGCTGGAATCTTTTTTTACGCTGGCTCCATGGATACTTATTTTTTTGATTCCTGCTATAACCATGAGGATGTTTGCAGATGAAAAGCAAAGCGGCACAATAGAGTTCCTTGCTACCAAACCTATTAGTGATATGCAAATCATTGTAGGAAAATATCTTGCTGCATTATTATTATGGCTGTTTACATTTCTGCCGACTCTTATATATTTTATTTGCGTGAAAAAATTAAGCCTTGCAGAAGCGCCGGTAGACAGTGGGGCGGCATGGGGAAGTTATGTCGGCTTATTTTTTTTAGGCGCCGTGTTTGTTGCAATCGGGATCTTTTCATCATCCATTACCAATAACCAGATTGTTGCTTTTTTGGTTGGCGTGTTTCTATGCTACTTAATGTATGATGCGTTTTTCCGCATCAGCAGCCTGGATATTTTTGCAGGAAAGCTGGATTATATTATTCAATCTATAGGACTGAATGCTCATTACGATTCGGTGAGCCGCGGTGTTGTGGATACACGTGATATCATTTATTTCCTAAGTGTGATCTCGCTGTTTA
>JAQBNI010000047.1 GCA_028288625.1 Bacteroidota bacterium
TTTTTTGGCTAATGCACATGCAAAAGAATGTCTAAATCGATGGAGATGGAATTTTATTCCCGTTAGTTTTTCAAGGCGCATAACCCAATATTTTAAGCCGTGTTCGGTCAATGGCATATCTCGACGACCGTTTACCCACATTGTAGGACATTTAAATCCCTGCTTCTTTCTTTGATCGAAGTATTCTTTTATATGATATCTCAATGTTGGATGCATAGGCAGGATGCGTGTTCTTCTGGATTTTGAAGTCTCCGACCGAACTGTCAACTCATTTTTTATTAAGTCTATATCGGAAACTTGCAAATGAAGTAATTCATTTTTTCTCAACCCACAGTAAACTAAAGTATGAAACAATGCTACGTCTCTTTTAAACAAAAGAGCATTCTCAGGATGAAGGGTAATTGCCGCAAGGATTCTATGAAGTTTATCTTCATCTAAAGCTCGAGAATCTACATAGTCTACTTTAGGGGGTTTAAGAGTTGAGAGAGGGTTTAGTGCAATGATATTTTTACCTTGTAACCATTTAAAAAAACTTCTAAGTTTGCTCCAGTAAGTTCCTACGGTGGAATCTTTAACGCCAACTATTATTTTATCCTTTCCCACCTTGCGCGGGCGGGTTTGAATTCTTCTAAAAAATTCAATCATGAGATCATCCAACAGGAATTTAGGGTCGGATATTTCGGGCATTAATTTTTGGAATGTACTAAACACCTCTCGATATCCACGGAGGGTTTCAGATCGCAATCTACGAGTAAACTCACATTCGCGAATGTAGTCTTGGAATAATGTGGGGAGGTCTTTTTGCATATACAAGGCATGGGGAATGTCCTTGTTGAGAGTATCATACACGTTGAGGTAAATTCCAGTATAAAGTTATTGCATGTCTCCCTGGCAGGAATCGAACTTGCATGAACGCCTTAGGACGGCGCTGCTCTGTCCATTGAGCTACAGGGAGAAATTGACATTATATCATAAAAGACATACTCGTGGTATGCCTTTTATTTTAGTGTGGCCCGCACATTAATAACGTAATTAATAGTTATTATGAATAAGGAAGACATGATCAATCGACCAATATTTCATGCCTTCCAATTACAGTTTAACTGTGTCTTATAAATTAAGAAGTAGTAAGAAATTGCATGGGGTGCAATCGTGAAGGAAGTCGGAACGGAAATCCAGAAATATTGGAATTCTGAACCACAAGGTATATCTATCTCGAATTAATAGATATTATAAGTAACAAAGAGTAGTGATGGAATCAGATTGGAAAAAACTTATAGAATAAAGGCATACATTTAGTATACCTTTTATCTTATGTGAGCGTGAATTATTAGAACAAACACTTCCATCAAGAGAGGTACGAATAACCGATCATATTCCTACCTCGAAAACGAGTTTACCCTTATGACAAAAAATTAGGAAGCAGTAGGAATATGCACGGACGAGAAACAGAGAATTACTGTTCGATAGTGATCGTCTTTGTTTCGCAATCATTCAAAATAAAGTTTCCAGATTCAAAGCCGGTTAGCCCATCAAAAGAAGATTGAGGGTATTCATTAAACTTAGTATCATCATATAATTCATAACTCGCTTTCCATTTATACTGACAATTCATTAGATCGTATCGTTGTCCCCATACGGTATATAGCCTATCTATCTGTTTGGGTGTATGGGCTTTTATTTTTGTATGAGTAAGAGTACCGCCTGTATAATCACCGAAGCAATAAAAGTAAATATCTTGACTGGTGTTATTTTGAATTAAAACACTTGCAGTGCGAGTTGTCTTGCAGGGGTCCTGACTATCTTCTGAATTTGCATATCGCCATGTGTAGTTATTAATATTTAATATAACCTTCTTCCCTGCAGAGGTAGTTGCAAATATTTCCTGAGCATAAGAAAATCGAGCTACGACGATTAAACTTATTAATATTAAGTGTTTCATAGTTGGTGTTTTCTCTAAGATACTTATAAAACAATAGCAAATAAATTTAAGACCTCTAAAATGCATTTCCTGAATCGTTTGCTATCTTATCAATCGATTTAATTTCAATGTTATTGACCTTTACAGAGTTTAAGTCGGGATTTTTATAAATAAACTTTAATGTATCTAATAATTTGGCTTTAACTTCTGGTACTTTATTATCCAAATAATAAACAGTATTTACTAGGTTGGGATTGTTTTCATTATTTTCCTCAGATATAACTTTATACAGCTCGTGCTTCTTTAGTTCTAATTCAATTTCTTTTATTTGATTGTCAAGATGAGTATTTTTAAAATCTTGGTACTTACTTGCTCCGCTAACTAATAAATAACAAATAGCAATAGGAATTCCCAGTTTCTTAGGAATGCCTATAACAATATCATTTTCGGCATCTGAAGTAACTTCAGGCATCCATCCTTCGGTTAATGCGAATTTTACGGAATTACCGGTATTAATGTTCACGATATCCAGAGATGGCTTAGCTTCATTACCATTACCAAATCGGTTATAAAAGTCTTCTGTTATTCGATCAGATATAAAGCTTAAGTTGTGAAGTAAAAGAGCTAAATCCTTTGCTTTTAATTTGTCATACGATATGTAAATTTCCAGATTCTCGCTATTCATAATTATCTTTTTATGGTTTCATCAAATCCCAAAGTTGATCTTGATCCTCAAACTGATTTTTAATTTTAAATGGTGTTATATTATATAATCCAGTTGGACTAGAAAGCTTCTGATTAATACACAACACTTCGATCTCTACCTTTATTATGCTTTTTGCAGGTATAGTAATCTTGTAATCCTTTAATGAAGCAACATTTTGTTTTCCAGTTCCTATCGTTTTGTTTTCAAATATTTGCCCCTTAGGAATAGTTACTCGATATTCTTTATCGGTATTGTTTTTGAGTGATATTTCTGTTGTCCATGCCATTAGTCCATTATTTTTATACTTAAAATTGATATGTCATCTGTAAGAGCAACATTAATCAATGAATCATTTTCCTTAATCTCAGTAAACTTAAGATCTTTAATTTGGCGCAGTTTTATTTTTGAATCATAAGTTTCTAATTTCCCAAACTCTAAATTGGTTTCAAATAACGCAATATAGCCTCCTATATTTTTTTTTGAGTAATCTGGTATTGAATAAAATCGTTGGGCTTCAAACTCATAATCGTCAATGGTAGAATAGATATCTTTATTGCTATTCTCGTATGCGTCTAATTCGCCAAATTGATTTTGGGAATAATTTTCTCTGACCTTCTGCCTAATCTGAGGCAATCGAAGTGCTATAGGATCATCTATATTGTTTTCTTCTAAAATTCTTTCTACTTCCAAATTTCTTTCATATAGTATTTTATACAAATAAAGTGGATTGCGTAAAGTTCTTTCAAAACTGTTTTGATCCTGGCTTAATTCAAACAAAAGGTCAACAAGAGATTTTAATTTGTCTTGATTGACATAATAACTATACGAATGTCTATCGAATAAATAACCAATAATGTTTGTAATATTAATTATAGCAAATCCCATCTCTCTTTTTATCTTCTTGCTTGTCAGCAAAAAGATGCCAATATCTATTAAGCATTGGGTATTAGTCAATGCCTGATCATCAAGTACGCTCTCATTGTTGATGCTGCTTGGATTTGAATAGTATAAAAAATCAAACGATAACTTACATTCTATTACTTCTTCTATTTGGTTTCTCATTCGAGAATTCTGAATGTCATTTGAGTTGTTAATAATAACTTCTAGTTCAGAACTATTTTCAATAATTCTTTCTAAAATGATCTTAGCCAATGCTACGTTATCTTTCTGCATTTTATTCATTCCTTGAAACTGTTATTTCTAAATGCATCTTTTCAAAATCAATAATTAAATCTGCTAATACATTATTTAGAAACTCTTGAAACTCTAAATAATTTTTCATTATTCCCAGAATAATCTTCATATAGATAGCACATTGTATCTCAACGGTATTTTCTCTCGTGTTGGATTCATTAATGAGTGTAATAAACTTTAGTCTTTCTTCTTTAGAAAGATTGTTTAAGAAGCCAAAGTCTAATTTCAATTCAAAGTCGTTAATATGAACTCCCTGATGGATAATATTGTTTCTTAAATCATATACCCAATTAAATGCTGTAAAATAAAACCCAACGAAATCTTCTTTATATTTGTTATTTAGAATTCCTTCTTTGGTTAAGTATTTAAAGAATACTTTAGCTATCTCACGTATCTTAAAAAATTCTCCGAAAAAAGCTTGCAATAAAAACTCACTCCTAATTACAGGATTTCCACTTAGTGAATTTTTATCCTTACGAAGTTCTAATAGGTCACTTAATATTATATTGATCGCTTCTATTACTTTGTTTAAGTCCATTACCCATAAAAAGAAATTTGCTCTAATTTTACCCGGAAAACTATTGTTGAATAATTCAACTAATTCTTCTTCGGAAAACTTTCTTTCAATAGCCTTGCTTTTTTGAGCAACTTCTTTCGCAAAATCCAAAAATCCAGACAAGAGCTGACTAGGAGGTTGTAATATTTGTATATGAGCTACAGTTTCCACGTCTTTAAATGTTGAATTTACTTCGGGCAATGACACTTCTGCGAATGGTTACTGTAAATATTATTTACATTCTGATTTACTATATTACCTCCTAGTTGAAATAGAAATCCTAAAACAATAAGAGTTAATGCTACATATGAAAGCCTATCATACAGTTTTGCTTTCTTTGTCTCTTCAGGATCTGATTGCTCGAGTATTATACCAATACTTCCGTCTCTGCTGATTTGCTCTGGTAAGCCGAATTTAAACAGCATTAATACGCCAACAATATCAAAACTTAGCCCTATGATGTTTAGTATTTGTGTTGCACCCATAAGTTTCCTATTTTCTTAGCACCAAACCTAAATTTAGTAAAAATTGATCGTGAATCTATGTTTGCAGAACTTCTGGAACCTCATCTTGACTAATAAATGCAGCGAAATCTTCTTTAAAAGCTCGTGTGTAATCTCCTTCTTTTGCATTGCGCCACAAAATCGTGTTATTTTCTACATAACCATATTGACTTATTGAGATTTTAAATACTCCATTATTACTATCGTAATCTTTCAGGGTTACTATGTAGAATCTCAATACTTGCATACAATTATCAACGAAATTTGGCTTGATTGCCATATTAATAGTCTGCCTTTGAGATTGAGTGCTTGGGTACATGAGAATATCTGTTCCTAAGTTATGGTTTGCATAGAGTCTCCTGTGCGCTATACTTGCTGACAATGTGTAATTCTGATCATTAATGAATTCACTATCTACATACTTTAAGAACTCTATTAATGCTAACCTTTTATCTTCTGATAATTTGTTTTCAAACGGCTCTTGTATTCTTCCTTGTAGGGCTTGTGGTATAATTGCAAAACTATTATTCGGATGCAATGAGCTGTTTAAAAAGCTTTCAAAAATTAGATCGTTATCAGAGTCTATTATCTTCCATACCGAAATACAGAACTGTTTGTCTCTCCAATTTGTTTCTCTTGCTACTTCAACGAGTGCAGTAATAGGATTATTCGAACAATAAAAAACAGGATGATGAGGGAAATTACAACGTCCAAATTTAGTGAGATAAGGCGGAGGGTATGAATGTTCAGTAAATAATTCTTTATTGCTTATCGTTCCTAACTCACGAACTCTAAATATTTTAAAGGGAAATTGATGAGGTTTCAGTATGTTTAAGAAGTTTGGGAAGATTCCAATCTCTGATGTAATCTGATCAGTTATTTTTTTTGCAAAATCTTCTATGTTTTCACTGCCGTCAAAAACAGGCCAACCATTTGCTTTAAACTTTTTAATAGCAGTTTTAATTTCTAGTAAATCAGGATAATTCTGAAAATCAGTTGACATAATTTTAAGTTCTTGTCATTTAAATTAAAGATGTTTTATAGGAATATAATGCAAGCTACTGCTTTTTGACTTTGTGTTTATAAAAACGATTAAAGATCATGGCTCATTTTAATTTTAACTCTGTACTATAAGTTTTTAATATCGGAGGTAATTTCATTTTTCCGTCTTTACCAAAATAATCTTTTATAAAATACGAAAAAGGAATTGTCTTTGAGAAGAATATATTTTCATAAGCTTTTATGGAGAACTTATTATTATTAAGATATTTTTGAGTCTTCATTTTCCAATATAAGTCGATAAGAGTATGTAATGGAATATCTTCACGTAACCCAACCTGATAATAAATCAGAGAATCAATATTGATGATAGTTATAGGTCTAATGTTATCCGTCAAAAACCCTTCATCTTTCAACTTTTTTAATTCCACCTGAAACCAGGAATTAATTAATTCATTAAAACCAGCAACATTATATTGATGGTCATGGACGAGAATAATTGGATAAATATTAATATTCCTACTATTGTATTTTGTATCAAACTTAAATTCTTTCTTTAGAACTTTCTTGATCACATTTATTAATTGCAATACAGCTTTCGGCTTACCATCATCTTTTTTATACAGTGTCTTGCCAAATGCTTTATTATAAACATTAAAATCATAAGTTATCTTATCTTCTTTTGGAATTATGAAATCCTTTGACTCAAACAATAAGAAATCTTTTCCACTTCTCATATAGTAGTCTGCGGCACCGGAATTTCCTAAAAGAGTTGCATGCTTACCCGGCATATGAACACGCTTATTAGGGTAGATCTCACTAACTATTTTATACAAAAGTTCATGCTCTGAAAATTCCTCCCCGATATACGTTTTTAATTGCTTTATTTTTTTCCCTTCAGGTAAATCTCGGAAGGTAAAATATATTCCTTTAAAAATTTTCTCTACAACGAATAGTCTAAAGATTAACTGATAAACCCCTTTGCTTATTTTATAAAATGGCATGGAACGCAACGAAAGAAAATCCTCTTTAATTAATTTCTCACCGTTTTTAAGTGTGAACTTTTCTATAAACTCGCAAGCCTTATCAAAATCCTCACCTTGTTCAATTTGGATATTCATAAACCCATTCGGATTTTTTAAAGAATCCAAAGCAAATGGCAAATATCGTTTAAGGTATTCTTCCCATGTACTACAATTATAGTAATCTAGAAATTCTTTAAGGAGTGCCTTAAAACGGGAATCATTTTCAATAAACCTGAAAAAGTATACCGCCTTGTACATTTGGGAAATTAATATTTCTTTGATATCATAGTTTTCCTTATCATTAAAAGGATAGGTTGAACAAAATATCATCATAGGTGCCCTAATCGTATCATCTAAATGATCTGTGGATGTAAAAGCTACTTCTTGATTCCGGGTAAGTTCAGAATGGAGAGCTAAGAACGCTTTAAAAAAACTTATTTCAACTTGAGAATTGGTTTGCGTTTCTTTTTCTTCAGCCCATTCAAATACTATCTGGAAAAGCTCTAAACCGCTTTGTGCACTCGTAAATGTTACAGTTTTTTCTTCATTCTTCTCCATATTTTTGGCGACATCATATACATGCTGTGCTATAGCTTCATTTTCGGGTCCAAATACCATTTTAATAAAGTCTTCTGCCTTCCTTGACTTTCCAGTTGCATTAAACGAAAGAAATGAAGTTGCAATAGACAGTAAATCTTTTTTATTACTACCGCTTAAATATTCTAATGGTGATTTCATTGGTTCATTTGGAAATATCTTATTGAACTCAATTAATTGTTCTGCTGAATATTTTGTCTTGCGCTGCATTAAATCTTTTTGATTTCTGTTAGTACATAATTTATTGTTTCATACGGTATGTATTAATTCTGTTTATTTTCTAATCTTGGCAATTTGCCATTTCTCCTAAACTTTTCTAAAAGATCATTAATTCTTATTACTTCAAATGCTATTGGCTTTATAAAAATCTGTTTGTCTAGTATCTTAAAAATCCAGTCATTTATAAAATATGCCCTGAAATGCTTGTCTACTTCTTTTGATGAATTGATATTATACCCAACATACGTTGTGTATATATTGCCCGATATCGGCGCGTTCAAATAAGAATCCATTTTCTCATCAAAATGCTCTATGAAGTTTCTAATCATTTTTAATTCTTTTAATGCATTGTTTTCTTTGATATCAAAAGCATCCCGCAATAGCTCTGCTCGCAGGCTATGGATTGGTTTGTTTGAAATAGACCAAAAGTATCGTGATAATGAAGCAGATCTAGTTATTATATTTTGTACACAATCTATAATTACCGGTATATTGTTTGCGTTTAATGATGTCATTTCTTCAATATAATGTTTGAGTATAATCATGTCAGCTTTAACCGCGCGAGTTATAGTCAACATGCTTTCAATATAAAATACTTCGTAGGGGTACCATATTTTCCAATCATTAATGGTGTTGTTTGATTTATCATTCATAAATTTTAATATTTATTCAAAGTTAGCTCTATATCAACATGCCTTTCAATTTTAATTCTTTATCGTCGCAGATACTGTCAAAGTCAATGCCTTTATTTTCTCGCTGTATTCTTACATGCTTCAGTATGATCGGCGATTAAACGTTTATAAACTCGCGCTGAAATTGACTGCGTGTAAACTGATTCAATAATGACCTTTCTTCCATAAAATAATATTATTACCTAAAAATACTTCCAAATTATAACATCTAAAAAATTCATTTAAGGATAATTAAAAAAACCGCCGTAGCGGTTATAACAGGTTGTTGTCACGGTAAGAATAAAAGTTATCGGCAGAGATAATCAGGTGGTCTATGAAATCTATTTCATGAAACCGCAACGCTTCGTAAAACTTCCGTGTGAGAAGATTGTCACTCTCACTTGGTTGTAGATTACCACTGGGATGATTATGGCTGAGGAATACACCACTAGCCAAAACACTAATGAGAAAATGAAGCATAATTCTTATATCAGCAACCGTCCCATGAACGCCTCCTTCTGACATTTCATAATTCCCAACAGCCGTGAATTTCTATTCAATGCCATTATATAAAAGAACTCTTTAACCATAATCTGATCCAAATCATATTTTGAAAGTAAACACTCATACGCTTGTTGTGTGGTAATAATCCTTTGCAAGTTTATTGGCTTAACTCCTGTGGATTTGCATACGATTTTGAAATCGAGATATCGCTCAATATGAATGACCTTTTCAGCCTTAATATTAATTGTTAGACTGCTTTCTTTTAACTGACCCATAATTTTTTTATGATCATCATATCAATTCCTCTTATGAATAGAACTCCTAAGAAATTGCATCTAAACGAAATTATTGAAGTCATGCAATTATTGTTGGCTTGAACTTTTGAAATGTTTTGAGAGAATCAAGAGATGAATAATCCCGATGTAACATATTTCGCCAAAACCAACTTCCGTAATGCCGGAGTAGCTTTTGGTATTAAGCAAGCAGATCGTTTATTGCATATGTATTTTGTCGGACAAACTGGTGTAGGTAAAACCACAATGATGAAAACCATGATTCTACAAGACATTGCTGCTGGTCGCGGCGTATGTCTTATTGAACCACACGGAGATTTGGTTCTATCACTGATTGATTCAATATCTGAAACAGATAAAAACAGGCTTATTTATTTTGATGCTACTAATTTCAATATCTCTTATGGGTATAATCCGATTCGTAGGGTATCAATAGAAAAGCGCGCATTAGTTGCATCCGGAATTCTCGATATTCTTAAAAAGCTCTGGAATGACGCCTGGGGCGTTAAGCTCGAACATATACTGCGATATACGCTCTTGGCACTGTTAGATCAGCCTACTGCCCACTTTGGCAATATTTTGGATATGCTGTTAGACAAAACGTATCGAAATAATGCAAAGCGATACATTGTAAGTGAAAGTGTAAAAGATTTTTGGGATAAAGAGTTTCCAAAATACATGCCCTATGATCTTATGCCGATCTATAACAAGGTCGGTGGGTTTTTAGCATATCCAATTGTCAGAAAGATTCTGATTGAAAATAATGAAACCATTTCGTTACGTGCCGCGATGGATAATGGACAGATATTATTGGTGAATGTTGCTAAAGGTCATATTGGTTCTGATGTGTCTCATATTCTTGGGGCATTATTAATTTCTTCTCTTACTTCTGCCGCTTTTTCCCGAGTAGAAATTCATGAAGATGAACGCATACCATTTTTCATTTACTTGGATGAATTTCATAACTACACGACACTTTCATTGATTAATATGTTTTCTGAACTTCGTAAATTTAAGATTGGGCTTATTGTAGCCCATCAGTATTTGCACCAATTAGATACTGAACTACAACACGCGATTATAGGAAATGTGGGAACGAAAATTGTTTTTAGAGTTGGCTATCACGATGCAGTATTATGGGCACGGGAAATGAAACCTACATTTATTGATATAGATTTTATGCATCTTCCTAACAGGTATATGTATCTTACCTTGATGATAGATGGTGCGCCAAGTATTCCCTTTAGCGCAGTTACATTGAATATGAATTAACGGCTACAAACGTTAAGAATCTAAAACGTTTATTGATTCGATTTGATGGCACAACGTGATCCTACTTCACTCTTGGGTAAGAATCAAGTATGGTTGTTTTAGAGTTTTTTATTAAGGAATTTACTTGTACATTTTCACTACAACTTTGAACGCTGACAAATAATGCAATTAGTTGTCACTTTCTTTCTTATTCCTTTGCAGCTATTCTTCCAACAATTAGTTCATTTAAAAACGAATTGTATGGGAAAAAATAATTTAATTGAGGAGGTAACCTGCAAATTGTTGCTCCTGCTTGACAAAGTTACTAATGGCGATATTGAAACATGGTTGCCGCTCTCCGGACTTGCGTATAATCCTCATTCCGAACACGTTTACAGTAGCCTTAACCAGTTATTGCTCTCATTGGAATTGTACGAAAAGAATTATAGCTATAATAATTGGCTTACGTTCAAACAAATTAAAAAAGAAGGTGGATCGGTTGTAAAAGATGCAAGGTCGGTAATGGTGACGTTTACAGACACTGCCTATACCGATGCAGATGGAAAATCTATGAGCGCGGAAGCGGCAAAATTAGCCCTGCTAGAGGCGAAAACCTCGGATTCAAGCATTTCCACTTATTTGGAAATTGGCATCCTTACAAGGCGATTTCTAAAGTTTTATCCTGTGTTCAATGTTGCACAGACAGAAGGCCTACCGGATGTACTCATCAAACCGCAAAGCCAAGGATTGACGGAAATTGAAAAACATAGTTTAGCTGATGAAATCATAAATGATACTGGTGCTAATATTGTGCATGTTGCAGGTAATTCAGCGCATTTTAATGGATTTCTCTATAAGATTCAAATGCCTATGCTGCAACAATTTTCTTGCAAGGAAAATTACTATGCGACACTGTTTCATGAGCTCATTCATTGGGCGGGTCATCCTAACCGTTTACATTGGGATTTCAAAGGAGATGCCGAAAACTTATATGCATTTGAAGAATTAGTTGCAGAACTCGGCAGTGCATTTCTTTGTGGAGAGGTTGGAATACGCACACCACTGAAATCAAACGCAGCGTACATAAAGTCCTGGCTCAGGGCGTTACAAAATGATCACATGTATTTACTCAAAGCGGTATCGTACGCAGATCGTGCTACGCAATATATTCTTAAGCGTCAACGCATCACTGTTTAGTGGTGCTTTTATGTAAATAAAATGTTTTTATAGTAGTGTTATTTTAGCGATGCTACCATAATTATGACAATACCTATTATAAGAATAATACATAATACAATAAATACCTTTGTAAATATTTCAAAACAACCTTGCGGTTTCAAGGCTTTTAATACTTTTTGAGCTTCTTCTCTAATAACATTATCACTATCTGTGGCTAATATTTCTATTGCAGATAAGGGGGTATTTTTATTTAAAATTACGTTATACCTTATAGAAGCGTCTACATCATAAATTAATGACTGTAGTATAATAGAAGGTGTATTTATGTTATGAGCAATTCGAATTCTTACCTCTTTATCTGAATCTATGGATAACATCTTTAATACATCTACTGGAGTACACAAATTACTAGCTATCAATTGTCTCACCTCACTAAATCCATTTTTAGATAATTTTACGAAACATTCATAAGGTAAATTGACTTTCTGAGCTACTATCATTCTTACCTCCAAACTCATATCATTGGCAAGTAACAATAGCATCTCATTATTTAGATATGAATTTCTAGCTATATCTATTACAATTGAATCTGTTATCCTCCAGGTTTCATTCAAATTTTTGAATCTGTTTTCATAGAGTTTACCTAGCACTAATTGATTATTACCCCTAGCTAAATATGACATAGATTGTTTAGAATATTCCGCTAAAAATAGTTGTATATCTACTGGTAAAATGCTTAAATCAACAAACTTTAAGTCTATCTCGTAAGTACCAGTAACTAAATCATCCTTATAATTATTAAAAATATTAATGCAGTCAGTAGTATTAATCGGCACAAGGATAGGCATAACTGAATATAGGGAAAACTGATAAATTAAATTAATTTTTAATGCAATTTTAGTATTCTATATCAAAAATATAAATGACCTATTGTTAATTAAATGTTCACCTTTTTAAATTTTATAGTATGAATTTCCTCGAAGATTTAGGTTTATAGTAGCGAACTCTTCGGGTTAGCTTTTTTTACTCTTCTTTCACTATTAATACTTATTTGTGCAATATTTGTGCAATAAAAAAAGCAGTTAAAGAAATCTCTCTAACTGCTTGCTTTTCAAGCGCTCCCTCCTGGGCTCGAACCAGGGACCTACTGATTAACAGTCAGTTGCTCTAACCTGCTGAGCTAAGGAAGCTTATTGTTTTTCGTCTTTTAAAAACGATCAGGTTATTGTTGATTAACAGTCAATTGTTTTAGCTAATGATTCTGTTAATTCGGAGTGCAAATGTAGGCGAATAAAAATAATTTTGCAAGACTACCTCTATTTTTGTTTCAATTTCACTATTCGTTCATATAATACCAATACAATTCAGAACAGTGGTTACAAATCTTTTCCACTGTCTCTTTCCTTCACAGTTTCCTGAAACCCGATCTCCTCGCACCGGCTTTTAAATGCAACTCCTTCAGGTGTATGCCGCGCCATCCCATCGAAAAACGTCGCCATCATCTGGGTGGTTTCCAATCCCATATTGTTGTAAGCTGAATTGATCGCCAGCTTCTGCATCATCAACTGGTTCTTCGGGATGCCCGCCATGCGCTGCGCCAGCCGCTCCACTTCTTCATCCAGTTGTGATGCCGGCACCGACTTATAGATCAATCCCATTCTTTCGGCTTCCCTGCCATCGACAAGGTCGCCGGTCAGCAGCATGCGTTTGGCTTTTTCTGCACCTAAGCGGAACACCCACATCATCGTAGTCGGACAACCCCAAACCCTCGCAGGAGGATAGCCGATCTTGGCTTCTTCCGCCATCAGCACAATGTCAGCACACAGCGCAATATCGCTTCCCCCCGCAACAGCATACCCATGCACTTTACAAATGACAGGCTTATAGCTGCGCTATAAGCTCATGAAATGGTCAGTGCACGATCGCATAAACTTGTAATCGATCATAGGATCCCATGGCATATCCTGGCTGCCCAATACAGGACGCGGTTTTTCTGCAAACTCTTTAAGGTCATAGCCGCTGCAAAACGCTTTCCCTGATCCTGACAACACAATTACATGTATCTCGTCATCATCATTTGCCATCGCCACTTTCTCGCTCAATTGTTTCGGCAATTCTTCGCTGATGGCGTTCAACTGTTCCGGTCGGTTCAGGATAATGCGGGCTATGCGCCCTTCCTTTCTATAGAGAACAAGGTCTTCCATGGTTAAAATTTATTGTTGTGAATTTCAAAAGATAGTTAGAATCGATTACTGTTGAATTATATAGTTACATATATAATGTCTCATTTCTCACATCTAAACTCTCATCTCTCATATCTAATCATTTACTAAAATCCAATAAAATTCTCATCTTTGCAAAAAATAAATTATGAGCCTTTTAGTCGTCGGCACAGTAGCTTTTGATGCCATTGAAACCCCTTTCGGCAAAGTGGATAAGATCACTGGCGGTTCAGGCAATTATATTTGTCATTCTGCGGGTCATTTTACCAACGAAATGCAGCTCGTAAGCGTAATCGGCGACGATTTCGATCAAAAAGAACTCGAATATCTTCAATCTATAGGAACGGATATAGAAGGTGTACAAGTAAAAAAAGGTGAAAAGTCTTTTTTCTGGAGCGGGAAATACCATATGGATCTCAACCGCCGCGATACGCTCGTCACTGACCTGAATGTACTCGCTGATTTCAACCCCGTTTTACCCGAAAGTTATAAAAAAGCAGAATTTTTAATTGTAGGAAATATAGATCCGAATCTTCAGGCAAAGGTCATCAGTCAAATGCTGGAACGACCAAAATTAATTGCACTTGATACGATGAATTTCTGGATGGATATTGCGCAGGATGCTTTGGATATTGTACTAAAAATGGTAGATTTACTGATCGTAAATGAGGAAGAAGCCCGCCAGTTAAGCAAGGAATATTCACTAGTAAAAGCTGCAGATGTTATTCGAAAAAAAGGACCGAAGTATCTCATCATAAAAAAGGGTGAACACGGAGCATTATTGTTCCATGAGAACAGGGTGTTTTTTGCACCTGCATTGCCATTGGAAGATGTATTTGATCCAACAGGCGCAGGCGATACATTCGCGGGCGGATTTATGGGTTACCTCGCAAGCACGAGAGATCTTTCTTTTGAAAATATGAAACGCGCAGTGATCTACGGATCTGCAATGGCAAGTTTCTGCGTTGAAAAATTCGGCGCGCAACGTTTAAAGGAAGTTTCGCGACAAGAGATTGAAGATCGTGTGCAGGTTTTTATCGACCTCGTGGATTTCGACATCATTTTACAACAAGCGTAAAAAACAAAAGCATGAATAAATTTTATCACAAATTAATTTTCTTCCTTCTTGCAAGCTTGATCTTTTTAAACGGATGTAAGAAAGAATCGTTTAATAATAACAATCCTGCTAATCCGGGCATGGCAGATGCAACAAAATATGATGCACAGATCGCCATCGAGTGGATGAACGAGTTTAGAAATATTGTGCAAACCAATCCACCAAACGGAACATCACCGGCAGGAATTAATCCGCCGCGTGGAGGAAGGATATATGCGTATGCAGGTATTGCATTGTATGAAAGTATAGTTGATGGAGTTGCAAATAATAAGTCGCTTCAAGGACAGTTGAACGGATTTGCACTTGGCTCGATCCCTGAAAATAAAGATTCACTGGATTACGGTATTGTCGTAAATGAAGCGTTATGCATGATTGCAAAATGCGATAGTATCGTTCCTTTTCTCACACAACAAAATGCAGATTCTGCTAACGCCATTCACGACAGGTTTTTATTATCCAGATCAGGTATTGTTCCGGATTCTATTATTGCAAAATCAAGAGCACGCGGCATAGTGGTTGCAACCGCTGTAATGAAATATGCTTCCACGGATAATTTTTTAACTGTAAAAGCATTGCCTCTTTATGTTGTTCCGGCAAGAGATATGTCTCATCTATGGTATTGGGAGCCGACAGACCTTCAACACACACATCCTGCAGAACCTTATTGGGGACAAATACGTCCCTTTGTTTTAACCACTGCAAACGAAGTCGAAATACCACAATCGGTTATATTTTCTGAGGATACTGCATCTGCATTCGGAAGGCAGGCACGTGAAGTATATAATACAGTAAACGGAAGAACACAGGATCAAAGTGATATCCGTTTGTGGTGGAGTGATGCTACGGGAACACAAACACCGGCAGGACATTGGGTAGGAATTATTCAATACATCATTCATCAAAAAAATCTTAAGCTGGGTAAGGCGGCAGAGTTATATGCGCTCGTCGGAATTACGATGGCAGATGCATTTGTTTCCTGCTGGGATGCAAAATATAAATACAACCTGCTTCGCCCTGAAACTTATATTAGAGCATATATAAACGCGGGATGGACAACAAGCCAGGGAGATATTACGCCGCCGTTTCCTGAGTATCCATCAGGACACAGTGTTTGTTCAGGATCTGCTGCAAAAGTGCTCACCAGCGCTTTAGGTACTGTTGCATTTACAGACAGCATTAATACAAATCTTGGTTCTTTATATCCTGCACGGTCTTATCCTTCTTTTGATTCTGCGGCGAATGAAGCGGGCTTGTCGCGTTTATATGGAGGAATACATTATCGTGACGCCATTGTAAGCGGATTAACGCAAGGAAGAAATCTCGGACAAAAAGTGATCGACAGAATAAAATTCAGGTAAGAAAAAGTTTAAAAATAAAAAAGGCTGGAAATATTTTCCAGCCTTTTTTTTGTTAGAGAAAAAGTTATTTCCTAAAGTTCCTCCATGAATTTTTTCCAGCCAATCAATAATTCAGATTCAGTAATATTAAGCGAAGAAAGAATTTCTGTGTTCTTATTATATTTCAACAATTCCTTTAATTTATTTCTTCCGTATTTATGATCGATATACATTACTACAGAACCCGAGAGTCCGTATTTTAATTTACCTGTCCAGAATTTACCAAGATCCATCGGAACAATTTTATCTGCGATTGCTTTTTTAATTTCGCGAATTCTTGAGGTGTCACATTGTCCTGATGCATATGTAGCTAAGCCTTCAACGAACCAGTCGATACCGGTTACATCACTGAAATCAGGACTTACATTTAATTGACCGTGATAAACATGAAATAATTCATGTGTGATCAATCGCTGTGTTTTTATTTTATCAGTATAAATATGTTCGCAGGCTTCTTTATCCCATTTTTTCGGAGAGATCATGTCGAGTTTATCAGCAACACCGCTTGCTACCATCCAGCATTCCGATTTAAAATCCGGCATGTTCCATTCTTTTTGCCATGTGCTATCGAGAGAATGCCTGTTGGGATAAATGAAAACTGAAAATTCTTTTTTGTATGGTTCATGGAAAAATGACTTCACAGATTTTACTCCGTTTTTAATAAGTTTTTTGTAATTTTTTATGTTTGAATTATCAGTGGAGGTATATGAAACTCTAAATCCCTTATCAGTATGAACAATCCATTTTTGGGAAAAAGCATTTCCCGATAAGAAAATAAAGAATAAGAAATTTGAAAGTAAGAGATGCTTCGTGTTCATCAATGTAAATTGCAACAATTAGTTACCAAATTAAATAAATTCTTACAAAGTGTGGAAATACATCTTCCGATATTCCATCAGCTTGTGGACTAAAATAATAGCCATACGAGAGCCTTCAGTAATCGGATAGCAATAAAAAAAGGCTGAACTTAGTTCAGCCTTTGATTTTTTTTCTCAGCTTAAAGCAGAGCGTTCAATATTTAATGCTGTGCTATCAGCCTTCCAGATTGAATTATTTTTCCTTCACTCAACATGCTGTAGAAATAAATTCCTGATGGCAAATCGCCGGTTTGAAGTTGTGTTACTTCATCTGTGATAGAAATATTCATCGCCGCTTCTCCTAAATTATTATACATCCTGAATCTGAGATCCCTGATCTGTAATGCATCTGTTTTTATATTGATCGCATTAGTAAAGGGATTTGGAAAGAAAGTGATTTCCCGTTTAGTATCCCTTGCTTTAAATTCAGTCAAACCCGTCAACAAGCATGAAGTTGATGCAGTGGCTGTAATTGCAGTTGATGTTAACTGCCCAACTGTTGTCATTGCTCTGCCGTCGAGTGTAACCCCTGTCTTTAATGCTATTGCGCCGTTATTTCCAATTAATGTTCCGCGGAAAATAGAATTGTCGTTTATGCTTGTTGCACCGTCAACTTTCCAGTATACATTTTTAGATTGTGCACCGTTCTTTAAAATTACACGTGAAAAAGTGCTTGTTGTAAGCGCTCCGTTTATTTTAATTACAAATACTGCATTTGTATTTCCTAATGCATCCAGATAAAGCGTATCCGTAAAAACCGTAGCTGCATTCAGCAAATACGTATGAGGTGTTAACACAAGATTCCTTCCGAATTGTGCAGGATATAATAATTGAATATCGTGCGGCAATGTATTCAGGTAAGTGTAAACATTTGTCAGGTCGGATGCACAACGCGATGTGGATGTATCAGGGATCTTATGGATAGTGCCAATCACTAATGTTGAATCGAAGCCGGTGGTTAAACCCGTGTTTGTTCCTACATCACCTGTAACATGTGTGATGCCGCTATTCGTTACCGGTCCGTTACCGGAGAACAATGCATAACAGGCAGTTGATGCAAGTGCAGGCGCGGCAGGGCCTGTAAGTACAGTGCTTCCGCACCCTGTGGGAATATATGCAAACATACCGTTCAGCGTTACTGCGCCTGTTGTAGAAAGCGCCCTGCCTTCAAGCGTATCAACTGCATTCATGTTAATGGCTGCATTGTGTGCGATGATCGTACCGCGCATTGCAGTACGTGTTGCCATGCTTACTAATCCTTCTACTTTCCAGAACACATTACATGCAAGCGCTCCGTTGATCAACTTAATTTTTGAATTTGCACTTGTTGAAAATGCGCCTTGTATTTTAAAAATGAAAACAGCATTTGCGTTGCCTTTCGCGTTTAAGGTAAGCACTGAATTCAATGTTGCCGCACCCGTGATAGAATATACTCCGGCAATCAGCGTGTCACCATTTCCAAGTGAAGAGGACGGAAAGAATGTAGCAGTTGTGCTGTTTAATTGATTATAAGCCGCAAGGAGATCAGATGCACATCTTGCACTTGCACTGTCGCCATCATGCATTACACCATTCACATTGCCAAAGCCCGTACTTGATCCGCTGTTGGTTCCCACGTTTCCGGTGATCTGTGATATTCCGGAATTAGTAACAGCACCATTAGAGGAGAAGAGTACAAACTTAGACGCAGTACCCAGATCAAGTGCCTGTGAAAATGTTGTATGAAAAAGAAAGAATAGGGTAACGGTTGTTACCAATTTAATGGAAGAGATTTTCATGTAAGAAATTTAGAATGTAAGGAATTATTATGCTGCAATGTATACTATAATATATCACTCAGGGTTACATCAGAAGTGAATAAAGTTGTATAATTACCATTTGGTTACATTAAAATATTTATTTTAAAATGATGCTATATTCCATATTCGAATTATATCGAATGTATAAATAGTAAAAGGTTGAACTAAGTTCAACCTTTTATAAAATGACTAATGACTTCCATCAAGAAAATGGCTCATTAATTCAATAAACCATGTTTTAATAAATATTCTCCGATCTGTATGGCGTTTGTAGCAGCGCCCTTGCGTAAGTTATCCGCAACGATCCACATGTTTAATGTTTTCGGCTGTGTTTCATCGCGACGTAATCTTCCTACAAATACTTCATCCTTTCCATGAGCATCCATCGGCATCGGATATTTTTGATTCGCAGTATCATCCACCACAATGATGCCTTCACTTTGTTCCAGTAAACTGCGTACTTCAGCAAGATCAAATTCATTTTCAAATTCTACGTTCACGCTTTCGCTATGTCCGCCCATTACAGGAATGCGAATAGTTGTTGCAGTAACTTTAATGGAATCATCGCGCATGATCTTGTTTGTTTCTTTCACCATTTTCATTTCTTCCTTCGTGTAACCGTTGTCCATAAACACATCGATCTGCGGAATAACATTCAAATCAATTTTATATTTATACGCCATTTCTCCATCCACATTATTTCTTTCATTCATCAACTGGTCAACAGCTTTTTTCCCCGTACCGGTTACAGATTGATAAGTAGAAACCACTACGCGTTTGATCTTATATTTTTTGTGTAATGGGTTTAGTGCAACCACCATTTGGATAGTAGAGCAATTTGGATTTGCGATTATCTTATCTTCCTTCGTTAATGCATCCGCATTGATCTCCGGCACGATCAATTTTTTGGAAGGATCCATTCGCCACGCAGAAGAATTATCGATAACCGTAATACCAGCTTCTGCAAATTTCGGCGCCCATTCCAGCGATGTAGAACCGCCCGCAGAAAATAAGGCGAGGTCCGGTTTCATTTCAATCGCCTTATCCGGCGTAACCACTGTATATTCTTTTCCCTTAAAAGAGATCTTCTTTCCCGCAGATCTTTCAGATGCTACCGGAATTAATTCTGTGACCGGAAAATTTCTCTCCGTTAATACTTTCAGCATTTCCCCGCCTACGAGACCGGTGGATCCGACTACTGCTACCTTCATGTGAATGATTTTAAAAAGTGAAATGGAACTATATTGAGGTATCCATAATTATAAATACAAAAATAGAGAATTGTACCGGTATAATTTTTAACTTAATATTATCAAACCGGCAGTGCAAGCGTGATTCTTATCATAGCAAAGCCGGTTAAAAGAACAACTTCTAATTGAATAAACAGCATGACAAATTATTTTTATAAATTGATCGTCCGTTCTTCAATTATTTTCCTGTTGTTTATTTTCCTGCTTGCATTATTATTTTCCTCGTGCAAAAATAACCGCGCACGTGCCGCAAAGATCGAAAGCAAAATTCATACTCCAAAAGATGATGCAGAATTTGAAAAAGAAATGTCCATTGTTTTAAAGCAAGACGTCTTCACATTTCCGGCAGATGTTTCTGACAGCGCTAAATACATGAGCTGGCATGAGCTTGCAAGAGAGGTGTACAAGCAAAATGAATATCATCCGATATGGGTGAATAAAAATGTGCTATCATCCAAAGGAAAAGAAATGTTGTTTTTTTTAAGTACGGTTGAATTTCTTGGTTTGAATAAAGCTTTGTATCACTATGATGCCTTGCAGAAGATTGGGGATTCATTACAGCATCTTCATCCGAAAGTAGATTATAATTTATCAAAACAACTGGATGTCGGATTAACGCGTTCGTTCTTCCAGGTTGCGTTGCATGTAGATCGTGGAATGTTTGGAGATACTTTAAGAGGGATCAATACTAATTTCAAAAATTATAAAAAGAAATACACCGACCTCTTCAGCGAGCTAAAAACACGATCTGTTGAAAATATCATTTCCACCTTAGAGCCTGAGAATCCTATATATAACAGGTACATGGCTGCATTAAAATTATTTGTTTCAAAAAATAATATTTCATCTAACCCGATCAATATCCGTGATCCTAAAACTGATTCATCAGGTGCCGTGCAGGATGCACGAAAAGCATTGGTCTATCATCACTACCTCGTAGATTCTTTAAAAAATAACGACGATGCATATTCATCCGCTCTTAAAAAATTTCAGAGAGACAATAATCTTAACGGTGATGGCGCGATAGGCAGGAATACAATAAAAGCGCTGGAGCGAGACAACTCAAAGAAGTTCCAATTGCTCGCCATTAATGCAGACCGGTGGCGAAGAGAACATATTGTAAAATTGCCTTCACGCTATGTTTGGGTGAACCTGCCGTCGTATAGAGTGAGGATTGTTGAAGACGATACAGTGCGATTAGAAAAAAGAATTGTCATTGGTAAGGTAACGCAAAAAGCAGCAACGCCGATATTAGAAAGCGCGATCAACCAGATCGTATTGTGGCCATCGTGGAATGTGCCGAAGGATATTGTAAAAAATGAAATGAAAAGCTTTAAGGGTTTTGATGTAATTGATGAGAACGGATGGATGAGAGTGATACAGCCGCCCGGATTGAACAACGCGCTGGGCACGGTAAAAATTCTTTTTCCGAATAAATACTCGGTGTATATGCACGATACGCCGTCAAAGAGTTTGTTTAATTCGGACCTGAGAGCTGCAAGCCACGGTTGCGTAAGGTGCCAGGATGCATTAGAGATTGCAGCCAACCTGATGATGATGGATACCTTTCAGATCACGTATGATTCTTTAAAAGTTTTAAGAGACGCAGAAATACGCACAAAGGTTTTCACACTCCAACATCCTGTTCCTGTTTACTTCAGGTATTTTACCGCAGAAGCAGATTTCACCGGCAATCTTAATTTTTATGCAGATGTGTACAAGAGAGATAAGGACATGATCGACTTTATTTTTAACGGGAGGAAGCCGCGCATTACTCCGGGAAGAGAAAAAGAATATGCAGATTCCATGGCTTTGATCAGGAAGAAGAAAAAGATGGATTCCCTGCTGATCGCTGCGAAGCCTAAAGAAAAAATATAATCGATAATTTGTTACCTGTTGATTGAAGCTACAACTTCTGCCAGTGCTGATTCGCTGCAGTGTTTTAGTAACTGTGAGTGTGCTCTGTAATTTTTATCAGGATGATAAATAAATAAGCAAGAGCCGCCCTTGATCATGCTGATCACTTTTTCATATTTATCGAGTGGTAATGCAGGACAGCCCTGGCTTCTACCGAGTCTTCCCTGCGCATTAATAAATGCATTGCTTACATATTCCGCTCCATGCATGACCACGCCACGGTCGCGCGCTTTATCGTTAATGCCATTCTCCTGTCCGTCTAGTTTTAAAGAATACCCGTGTGCTCCTGAATATGTTTCGCTCGTTAAATAAAAGCCAAGACTGCTTTCATAAGATTCTGCTGCGTTTGAGAATTTGTCTGCCCAGTTTTCACCACTGTTCCTTCCATGTGCACATAAGCTTTTTATCATCACTTTTTTATTCTTTAAATTGATCACAAACAAGCGCTCTTCTGTAGATGGCTTGCTGAAATCAACAATAGTTATGATATCTTTTTTTAAAACCTTTCCTTTTTCCATCAGTGCAGCATATCCTGCAAGCGCACATTTTACAGCGTCTTCAGATATTCCTGAAAAAGAATGCAGATAATCATTAATGTCTGTGTTTTGTGCTAATAAAGGGTCTTCCAACGGAGCATCAATATCAAATAGTGCAGAAGTAGGCACTACCGCTTGTATGTTTTTTGTCGCGTTGTTATTTACGTCGCCGCCGAAAGATGTGAGGTTATTTAAAGGGAAAAAAATAACCAACCATATCAAAAAGATAGATCTTTTTCTCATAAATAAGAATTTAAAATTAACAGTTTGCTTTACGAAATGTAGATATGGGCTATAGTTGCAATTTGTAGTTCAAAAATACGGCTTATATTCATTTCTACCTACTTATAGGGAGAAGAAAAAACTTAAAAGGTTGTTAAATGAAACGTTTTGAGGAGGTTTTTATTGGTTGATTATCAATAATTTGACAAATGTCAAGGCTCGATGGCTACATAAACAAACCTTCAAAATAGGATTTTTGCAACAGTATAAAGGTGGAGACATTCCGGTGATATTTTCCACTAAAAAGGAACCGCAAATTCAGGCGAAAGAAGAAGTAAATGATATTGATCCAACCCCAGAAATTCTTCTGTTTCCTGAGATAATACACGTGGTTGCGCGTGAACATATGGATGTAAAAATTATTGAACTTAAATGTTTTCGCGTTGCCTTCCTTCATGTTCGACAACCCGCCTACCTTATGATAAAAATGTACAAACGGATAGTAATATAATTTGTGTTTCCCCTGCTTATATATCCGGTAAAAGAAATCGGTATCGTCATAGTAAGCAAAATATTTTTCATCCATTAAGCCGATATCTTCCACCACATCTTTCTTCATTAGGACACAGCAGGTTGGTGCATAATCCATTTGTTGAATTTTGTCGTATTGTCCCTTGTCTTCTTCCTGGATGCCGATGTGATTCGTCATACATCCATTGCGCTTGTTGAATTTAGTACCTGCCCACCAGATCAGTTTTGTTTCGGGGTAATACATCATTTTCGGAGCGATCAGACTGCAGTGCAATACTTCCATTTGCTTGCTGAGTTTTTCCAGCAAAGTATATTCGCATTCTATATCATTGTTGATGATCAGGATTTCATCACAGTTATCTTCGAGTGCTTTTTTTATGCCCTGGTTATTTCCTGCAGCAACGCCAACATTGAGTGCGTTATGTATAATCTGAATTCTCGGATCTTTATATTTTTCCAGTATTGTTATTGTGTTGTCTGAAGAAATATTATCGATAATGTAAAGGATGAAATGTGAGTGTGTCTGATGCAGTATGCATTCCATGAACGGCACAATTACATTAGCGCTATTGTAAGTAATGGTAACGATGCCGATTTTTTTCATACAACGACAAAGTTACACTTTTGAATTTTTAGTAGATAATCGTATCTTTTAGAATGGTAAGAAAATTACTACCAGAAGAAGAGGTATAGCTGTGATCTGTACAACCGGAGATCCGGTTGAGACTGTCAGCAGTATAGCTAAAGTCATCCACTATAGTCCTTGAATAAGGTATAGAAGTATTGGTAAATTTTGAAGGCAGAAACCGTTGCTGTTTTCCAAAATTAAAAGGAATATCTCCGGTTTGAAAAATAAAAAGCAATGTCTGATAAGGAACGATCTTGTTGCTATAAATAAAAGGTCTGCCAATTGAGAAAGTAGAATGTGCCTTTCCGGGAAATGTAAGTGCAGTTTGCTCTATAGATATATCAGCGCTAATTACCCATACGCTATCGTATACGGAATATGTATGCTCTACTATTTTATTTATATTATCAGAACCATCATAAAAGAAATAGGCGTATAAAGTAGTGTCGCTTGAATTCTGTACTCGTGATTTTACAATATTATATAGATACCCGTTATTGTTGTAATTAAATTGATAAACAGCACCAAATAAACTGTCAACAAGTCGTGTAACCCTGTTGTTTGCGTCCGTATAGTAACTTACTATATAATCAAGTCCATATGAATAATGATTTTTTAATTGAAAAACATGACCCGGCAATGTAATGTAATTCATAGTGAAAGGCGGATAACTCCCAAATGGGTTTGCAAACATCCGTTGAAGTTTATTTCTTGCCGGATCATAGTTTAATAAATATTCTAAAGAATCAATACGACCCGAATTCGAAATATAAGTAATTATGGCAGCAGGATTCGAAGAGTTCGAAGATCCGGTGGGTGGCGCATTCCGATTGTTCTTTTTGCAACCGGCTGCCAGGATAATTAAACAACACACAAAAAATCCAAAGCCTGTCCTTTTCATAATTTTAGTTTTTCATATAACGCATAGTTTTATCATTTATTTTAGTATAAATAATTTGAAATGTATTAAGAAAGAGAAAGGATTATTTCATTAAGCCGCGACGCTTCATTTCTTTTAATGAATGTTCATACGTATCGCCCTTAATTTCCTGGCTGTTTACCCAATTGCAGAATTTCGCGATCCCGGTTTCAAAATCAATTTCTGCTTCGAAGGCTAATCTTTTTTTTATTAAGGAGAGGTCTGCAAAATTATGACGGATGTCACCCTTGCGATATTGCCCGGTAATTTCCAGGAGGATTTCTATACCATAATTTTTCATCAAGGTTTGTGCAACAGATAAAACTGTTGTCGCTATTCCTGTGCCTACGTTAAAGGATTGAAAATTTGCTGCATCTTTTTCAATTCCCGCGATCGTTGCATTTAAGACATCATCAATAAAAACAAAATCACGGCTTTCTTTTCCGTCTTCAAAAATATTTATTGATTTTTTCTGCTTGATGCGTGTAGAAAAAATAGATAAGATTCCTGTGTAAGGATTTGAAAGGGATTGTCCCGGTCCGTAAACATTCTGGTAACGAAATGCCACACATGGAATATTCAGCGACTTGCAACAGATCATCAGCGCTTGCTCCTGGTGATATTTTGTTAATCCATAAATGGAGTTTGGTTGAATTCTACTCGCTTCATCTGTAGCGCAAACTTCCAGCATTTCATTTTGATCAAGCGGGTTTCGCAAATCAAAAATGCCGTTTTCTAAATCACTTTCATTTCTTTCCGTTGGATAAAAGTATTGATTTAGTTTTGGCGAAAAATATTTTCCTTCACCATAGATTGCTCTTGAACTTGCAACGATAACTTTCTCTATGGAATGTTTTTCATTCGCCAGGTAATCGAGAAATATGGAGGTGCCCGTTACATTTACATTTGTGTAGCGTTGAATTTCGTACATGCTTTGCCCCGTGCCGGTTTCAGCTGCAAGATGTATAACTATTTGCTGATCTTTTAACGCCTTCTTCCAGTCCATAGGATTGATCACATCTCCTTTTATAAAATTCACTTTATCTTTTATTGATTGATATAGCGGAGAAGTTGTTTCCGGATCTTCACCGTGGATCTGTGGATGCAGGCAATCTAAAATTGTAATATTATAACCCTTCTTTAGTAATTGTAAAGAAAGATTAGAACCGATAAATCCTGCGCCGCCTGTAATTAATATATTTTTCAAATGCTTACGGTTGAATAAGGTACAAAATAAGGGAAAAAATCTAAATGATCGATTAGAGATTTGTTAAGGTTAATCTGCTTATAAAGTAAATGTCACTCCTGGTTGTCTGTCATCCTCGCGTAAGCGGGGATCTCATTCATGTTAGCAGTTCTTTTTTTTGTTATGGAATGCAAGATTCGTGAGATCCCCGATCAGGTCGGGGATGACGATGTCCTTTATGCCCTCAGGATCATTTTAATAGTGTGCAGCAATGAAGTACGAAAAAATTTATTTGTGAGTAATATTCTTTTACGGCTAAAACCCTGTGTGCTTTCTAACCGGATAAAATTTTTTAATGTTCCTGCATTTTTTTTCTCAATGCAATTGGATGTGCGATCCTGTAGTGCTCTTGCCTGGCTTACACGGATCTTAATAAAATATTCGTATTCTTTTTTAGAAAAAAAATTGGTTGCGAAGCGTTTCAGTTTATCTGAAATGGTAGTTTGCTTGCGCGTAACATTTTGCGCATGATTTCGAAGCAAAACAGTTTGCGATAAAATATGATCCCATTTCCCGCAGCTTGCAGCTAATAATGCGATCCAGTGATCGTGTAAAATAGCTTCCGATGGAACAGGTAAAGCGATATCGCGCATAGATCTGTTGATGACCATGGTGCAGCCGTGCGGAATATTTTGAATGAGCAGCCGGTTGAGTGTGAAGTAATCGGGATGCAAATGCAATTCATTCCAAAGTGATTCACTGATCAGCGTACCATTTTCATTTATCAGTTTCATATCAGAAAAAACAACGCATGGAATATTATTTTCATTGTTTTCTAAAGCAAAGATCTTATTCAACGAAATTTCTATTTTATTTTCCATCCAGATATCATCCTGATCGCAAAGAAATATATAATCGGCGTTGGAATGCGATAATAAAATTCCAAAGTTCTGCGCCGCGCCTACATTTTTATTTTCGTCTTTAAGAATATTGATCTTACCGGGGAAAGCTGTTTGATATTCAGTAATAATTTGTAAGGTATTATCTGTAGATCCATCATCTCTGACCAAAAGAAAAAAATCTGTATAAGTTTGGTTAAATAAGCTATCAAGTTGCTGACGCAAAAATCTTTCTCCGTTGTAGGTTGCAAGTAATATATGAACGACAGGGTTTTTCATTACAAATTATTATAGCCCAATTGCTGCATTAGCGGCTTTGTTTTAAGTTCCTCATAAATCCGGTAATATTCTTTGTTTGGTAAGAACGCATACGCCCTTTCCCGTTTAATATTTTCAACCTGGTTACGCAATTCTTCTTCTGAAGGATTGAGCCCTGCGAACATAGCCAGGCTCCGAAGATGTTCAACAGGCTTTGTAAGAAAATCTTCGTATTTCACTTCCATATAATTAAAATTATTTTTAAGCGAAAGTGCTTTTGAAACATATTCTTCCCAGAGATCATAACCGGCTTCAATAGTTGTTATCCGAAAATTCTCATGAAAGTTTTTGCTGACCAGGAAATCGCGTTTTAATTTCTTTTTCCAGTTCCATTCAAATTTATTTTTTAATTCAAGATCGCGCTCTATATAACTCGAAACAGAATCAATTGGATTACGATAAATATGAATGATTTTCGGGTCAGAAAAAATTTCTTTCCAGAACTCAATGGTGAAAGTGTTCTTCGGATCCTTCCATCCATAGGGGAATCCAACATCTTTTATATTTTTAAAATCACTTGCAAACTTTCCTAAATACTGGGTTCTTTTTTTCGACTTCACAAAATATTCAAGCGATTCTATGATTGTTTTCCTGCAAGACGGGTTTGTGTATCGAAGGTTATACGGTTTTTCAGCAGTGGCGGTATGAAGTTCAAAGATCCAGTTATTGATCTCCCAGAAAAATAATGCTTCGTTATTGATTTCTTTTTCTGCACCCGCAAACAAGCCTAAATTTTCAAGCATTTTAGTGACCATCGTAGTGCCGCTGCGATGCATGCCTACTATAATAACGGGCGGTTGATACATTATACGAATTTACTGTAACTTTGCAAAAGTTTTTAATTTTCTGATGAATAACCTTGAAATCCTTTACGAAGACAACCATATTATAGCGGTAAATAAACATTCCGGCGATATTGTACAAAGCGATATCACGGGAGATAAACCCTTAGGCGATTTTGTAAAGGAATACATTAAAGAAAAATACCAAAAGCCCGGCGATGTATTTTTAGGTGTGGCGCATCGTATTGACCGACCTGTAAGCGGCGTGGTTTTGTTTGCACGTACCAGCAAGGGATTGGTGCGATTAAACGAATTATTTAAAACTAAAGAAATTACCAAAACGTATTGGGCGGTTGTAAAAAATAAACCTGTTCCTGAACAAGGAACTTTAACACACTTTCATATTAAGGATGAAAAATTAAGAAAAGCAAAACTATTTCCGAAGGAGATCACGGGTTCTAAAAAAGCGGTGCTGCATTATAAATTGCTGGCGAGTTCTGATAATTATCATTTGCTGGAAGTGCAACTCGAAACAGGAAGGTTTCACCAGATACGGGCACAGCTTGCAAAGATGGGATCGCCGGTAAAGGGCGATATAAAATATGGCTTTGAACGGCAGAATGAAAACTCAAGAAGTATTCATTTACACGCACGAGAAATACAGTTCATCCATCCTGTAAAAAAAGAAACCATTACGATCACCGCTCCTGTTCCGGATGATGTGATCTGGAAATATTTTGAAGAAACTCTGAATCAATAACGATTTATCGAGTTCGTAGGGATAACACAAATGAATGGACGTTGTAAAGACAACTTTGCATCTACTTATTCTGCGACAAAACTATAATTTTCTTTGCACGGTTAAATAGATTATAGTATTTTGTGTTTTACATTAGAAGTCAATACTTAAAAACAGGACAATGAAAAAAATACTATATTCTATTGCAATGATCACCCTGGCAATGGCATGCAAAAAAACGGATAACAAGGATGCGATTAAGGGTTACTGGACAGGCACGGGATTGCCCAGCGGAACCACTGTTGCAGATTTTTTAGGTTTTCTCTATGATGGCAATGGCAATGTAAGAGCATATTCTTCCAATTCAGATACGAATGCTGCTGTTAAAGCAAACGGAACATATTCAATAGGTACAGATTCTGTAAGAACATCTATTATTTCAGGATCTGCAATAACTCAATATTCTGCAAGTCTCAACAGCGCGTCTACGCAAATGACCGGTACATTCAGAAGGACGACAATAAATTATCACGGCACTTATACGGTTACTAAGCAATAGGCTTTTGGCGCTGACGCAAGGCTTCAAATAAAATGATAGCGGCAGTGTTGGATACGTTTAAAGAATCGTTTTTTCCCAGCATCGGGATGATAATATTTGCTGAAGAATTATTTTCCCAAAATTCATCTACGCCTGTGGATTCGGTACCTAAGACAATTGCAACCGGTTTTTTAAAATCACATTCGAGATAATTTTTTGCGCCTTTAAGTGAAGTAGTTAAAATGGAGATCCTATTTTCTTCCAAGAATTCCACGCATTCTTCCTTGGTACTTATAGCTATGTCAACAGTAAACAGGCATCCGACGCTGCTGCGAACAACATTCGGATTATACATATCAGTTTGTATATCACAACAAACCACGCCATCAATTCCAGCAGCATCCGCAGTGCGCAATATTGCACCCAGATTTCCCGGCTTTTCAATACGGTCTAAAATAAGTAGGATCGGATTTTTTGATAATGCGAGAGAAGAGAGCTTCAGTTCTTTTTGTTTTGCGATGGCTATCACACCCGATGTATTTCCACGATAAGAGATCTTATCAAAAACATCTTCAGAAACATCTATAATTTCTGCTGAAGATAAAAGGTCTGCAGGAAACTCAAACCCTTTTCGGTACAAAATAGTTTCTATCTCATATCCGCTGTCCATCGCCATCTTCGTTTCCTTCCAGCCATCGATCACGAAAACATTTTCCTGTTTTCGCTCCCGCGATTTTTCCTGGAGATGGATAATTCTTTTTATAACCGGATTCTGAAACGACGATATGATCTTCATCATTACAAAAATGAGTAAATAATTTAGAATATGCTACACCTCAATATAGAGGAAGAATCTTAACCACATAGAGACATAGTTATTTCCCTTAAAAAGATTTTTCTAAATAAGAAATCTATAGGAACACAAAGTAATTTATCGGAGATAAATTCTATGTTTAGCTACTTCTATCCGAATATAATAGGCTTTACCAATTAGCTTTTAATTTCTATGTTTCTATGTGGTTAATTATTATTGATGTAATTTGTTTTATAAATTTATTGCATGGGTAATGTAAAAGAAGTGTGCCGTTGCAGTTGGTGCGTTGGCAAACCGCTGTATGAAAAATACCACGACGAAGAATGGGGCGTGCCAGTCTGGGATGACCGCAAACAATTTGAATTCCTGGTGCTTGAAAGTGCACAGGCAGGATTAAGCTGGTGGACGGTATTGCAAAAGCGAGAAAATTACCGCAAGCATTTTGCACAATTCGATCCGGCAAAAGTGGCAAAGTATAGTGAGAAGCATATTCAGAAAATGCTTGGCGATGCGGGATTAATAAGGAACCGGGCTAAGCTGGAATCTGCGGTTCATAATGCAAAATTATTTCTCGAGCTGCAGGCAAAACACGGAACATTCTGCAATTATATCTGGAGTTTCGTTGATGGGAAACCTGTGGTAAATAAATGGAAAGAAATGAAACAGGTGCCCGCTACAACTGCGGTTTCCGAGAGCCTGGCGAAAGATATGAAACTGAAAGGATTTAAGTTTTTAGGTTCAACGGTGTTGTATGCGCATATGCAGGCAACAGGTCTGGTGAATGACCATGTACAAGGTTGTTTCAGGTATTCACAATGCAAGTGATCATTTTGTTTTTCTGGTATAGTCTTCCTTAGAAATTCCGTAGCGATATGTATCTACGATCTTGTTGTCGTAGGTCGTATAGTCTTTGTAAAATGCGCCCTCATATTTTAAACCTGCTTTCTCTACCACTTTAACGCTCGCGATATTCGTAGTTACAATTCTTGCAGAAACATGCCTGAGTTTCAGTTCTTCAAAACATATCTTTAATACGCGGTTCAAAGCTTCGGTGATCAAACCTTGTTTTTTAAAATCCTCATCAATAAAATAAGCTAATTCGCACTGTAATAATTTCCAGTCGATATCTTTTACATTTAAATGACCAATGAGCTGATGGTTTTCTTTATTAAAGAGCAACAGGGCAAATGCTTTGTTTTTGTTCCAGTCAAATATTTTTTGCTGCACGAAATCTTTGGTGGCATCCCTGTTTTCTGTAGCATACAATAATTTTGGAAAGCTATGTAAGAGACCCGGTTTATTTTTATGTATAAGGTGAAATAAAGTGTCTGCATGCTTTAGTGCATAGGGTTGCAAATACATTCTTTCGGTTTCTATAATTCTCCTGTGAAGCTTTATCATCAGTTACAATATCGATTGCTATAATATCGTTGGGAAAAATGCTATATTTAAAAAGAGCATTTACGCAACAAGATAATAAATTCTGTTTGCTGACGGTCGATAAAAGATATGTAAAATGAATTTAAATTATTTTTCGGAGGATACTAAATTGCCGCTGGTGATCACTCCTTCTAACGGAGACGTCAGTAAGCAATCCCTGGTAGAATGGATCGCTTCCAATAAAGAGATGCTCAATGAAAAATTAAGAGAAGCCGGGGCTGTTTTATTCCGCGGTTTTCAAATAGACAGCGCACAGGATTTCGAAGATGTTTCGAAGGCGATGGATAATGATTTGAAGGATGATTATCTCGGTACATCTCCCCGCGATAAAAAAAGCGGGTTTGTTTTTTCTGCAAGCGAGCTTCCGCCACATTACCCGATCATGCAGCATTGCGAAATGAGTTTTCTGCCATCTGCTCCGCGAAAATTATTTTTTTACTGCCACGTTGAACCCATATATGGAGGAGAAACGCCTATCTGTGATTTCAGAAAAGTTTATGAAGAACTTGATCCAACAATAAGGGATGAATTTGAATTTAAAGGCGTGAAACACATCCGCAATTATTCAGCTCCCGATGATACAAGTAAGAATGCATTTCAGCTAAAAAAATGGAATGAGATGTTCCTGACGACGGATAAATCTATTATAGAAAAAAAATGCGCGGATAATGACATTGTCTGCGAATGGAAAGAAAATAACGGCTTGCGGCTGATCAATAAGAATGCTGCAACAAAAATTCATCCGCAAACGGGGAGAAAAGCATGGTTTAATCATGCGCAAGTGTTCCATGTTTCTGCTGCTGCTGAGGAGTATCATAAAATATTCAAGCGGCAAAAAAGATGGGAGACTTTAAAAACAAGTGTGTTGCTTGATGTGCTGACGTTTTATAAGAAACTGACCAAAAATCCGAACGACCAAAGTATGCATGTAACCTTTGGTGATGATTCACAGATCCCCGATTATTATATAGAGCATATACAAGATGTCATCTGGCGAAATATGGTGATACAGCCATGGAAGAAAGGCGATGTTATTTGCCTGGATAATTTTTCTATATCCCATGGAAGATTGCCTTACTATGGTCCGAGAGAAATTATGGTATGCTGGACCTCCTGATCCTCTTAAACATGAACTCATCCATTGATGCTATACATATACACTTCAACAAGGAAAGTCTTCTGTTACTGAATATTTGTTTAGGTTATTTGATGTTCGGCGTAGCGCTCGAATTAAATAAGCGTGATTTTTTACAGTTGCTTCGTCATCCGCGCAAAGCATTCGCGGGCGTTTTATCGCAATACCTCGTATTTCCATCGATCACATTTTTATTAATAAAGATATTGCACCCACACCCCAGTGTTGCTTTGGGAATGATACTGGTTTCTGCTTGCCCGAGTGGAAATATTTCAAATTTTATTACACATACGGCAAAAGGAAACACGGCACTGTCCGTTAGCTTAACTGCATTATCAACTATTCTGTCGCCCGTTTTTACTCCGCTGATCTTTTCCATATTAGGAAACCTGGATAAAGGAATCGGAGACCTGATGCGCGCAATTCATATCTCGTTCTACGATATACTGACGTCGTTATTCATATTACTGCTGTTGCCTTTGTTACTTGGCATTCTCATCAATTATTATTTTCCAAAGTTCACAGAGAGCAGTAAAAAGTTTTTTAAAATATCTTCGCTGCTTATCTTCTTCTTATTTATTTTAGGGGCTTTGATCAAGAACAGGGATATATTCAGCAATTACATTTACCTGGTGATCGGAATTGTTTTTATACAAGATCTTCTCGGTTTCAGCAGCGGTTATTTATTAGCTAAATTATTTCGTTTGGAAGAAAGAGATTGCAGGAGCATTTCTATTGAAACCGGTATTCATAATTCAGGGTTAGGATTAATTCTCGCTTTTACTTTTTTTAAAGGATTAGGCGGAATGGTGTTGATACTTGCCTGGTGGGGGATATGGCATTTGATCGCCGGAATTTCACTCGCATATTACTGGAATAAAAAATCTCCACAAAATATTATGCATGCGCCAATGCAGTATTAATGGCAACAGGCTTTGCAGGAAGAACAACAGGCTTTATTTCCATTTCTTTTTCTTTATCTGCCAGGATAATTAAAGCGATAAAATAAAAGGGCATAAATGGGATTTTATATCGCACCAGCGAGCCAAAGTTATAACTGGTAAAGCCTACAGAAAAAGCAAACAGCAAGGAAAAGATTAGGCAGAACTGGACTTCAGGATTAGTAATAATCAGCTTCAAAAACCGAATAAATCCCGCTTTATATAATAACCGGATCGTAAAAAATAAAGAAACAAGTCCTTCAAGCGCGGCAGGTATTAGTATTGGTTTTTTCGCTTCCCATAAATAGGGTCTGAAGATGGCAACATTTACTGCCTTTGGAAAAACCTTTAACATGCCAAGCGGTGTGAAATCAACATTACCCAATGAATACCCCGAACCGCGGGAATTTTGTGAAGATAAAAATAGCCAGTTCTGTGTGTCCTTTGCAGTCCGCACAAGATTATCAAACGCATATCTTTCTGACACTGCCGCTATTTTAATAAATATCATTACACCTACAAGCATGGATATCACAAATAATACCGGGTTCATAAATGATTTGACGAGTGTATTTTGTATATTATTTTTGTACCGGAATATTATCCAGATAGAATAAGCAGGCATAAAGGAGAGTATGATGTATACTTTTACAATGATCAAAACTGAAAAGCATATTCCGATCAATATCAGTCTTGAAATAATTTTTGTTTGTTGAAAAAAAAGTTTGTAGATGTGATAGGTCAGCGCACCTAAAGCACCAAGGCAAATAGGATCTTTTAAAATGCCAGTGCCCCAGAAGCATACGGAAGGAAGAAAGAGGCAAGCTATTGCAAGTTGTTTTTCGAGTTGCGGATATATTTCAGAAAACAATAAAAATATTTTCCAGCAACCGTAAAAACAAATGATCGTAAAAACAAAAGAAATGAGGATATAAGTGTTGAGCAAGGGATAACTCAGGTAAAGTGCAAGCTTAATAACAATACTTGCACTATGGTTTAAATAAAATTCTGCACCGCTTCCGAGATACCTTATTGCATAGAAGGTATTGTGGTGCTGCTTAAATGCAAGATCAAGGAAGGCGGAAATATCTTCATGGAAAACGCCCCGGATTCTCTGAACATATGTAAAATAGGTATGCGAGTCACCGCCTCCGTCATAATAATATTGATATACAAGCGCCATGACGATAGCAGATGCAAAACGTACCATCAATGCCATAACAAAATACTTTTTATACACAGGGTTCTTTTTACCCTCGGCATATTTTTTCGCAATAAAGTAAGCAGCTAAAATGAAAAGCGGTGCCAGCAACAAATCATTGAGGAATAAAAACCGGGTTTGATCAGCATGTGTGAACCAACTTTCCATTAAATAAAGAAATTGAGATAATGAAGATAATCATTATCGCTCGCTTTTTTGTTTAAAACAAGGGAATTCACATCGTTGATATAATAGAAAAAATGATTTTAATACAAAAGGTGGTGTATCATTATGCAGGCACTGGCACCTTGGACATATCTCTTGGCAGCACAGGCTGAACTGCAGGCTTTAATTCAGTTTGTTTTTCTTTATCTGCGAGAATAAAAAGAGCGATGTAATAAAAAGGCATGAATGGAATTTTATATCGCACCAGCGAACCAAAATTATAACTGGTGAATCCAATAGAGAAAGCAAATAATAATGAAAAGATCAGGCAAAATTGTACTTCGGGATTCGTAAGGATCAGTTTTGTAAATCGTATAAATCCTGCTTTATACAATAAACGGATCGTGAAAAATAATGACGCCAGTCCTTCCAATGCGGCAGGAATTAATATAGGCTTTTTCGCTTCCCATAAATATGGTCTGAATAACGCAACATTTACAGCTTTGGGAAAAATTTTGAGCAAGCCGAGCGGCGAATAATCAATATCACCTAGTGAATAGGAAGATCCTCCGGATTTTTTTGAAGAGAGGAATAACCAGTTCTGCGTGTCCTTCGCGGTCCTTACAAGATTATCAAATGCATATCTTTCTGAAACCTGTGCTATCTTAATAAAAACCAATACACCTACAAGTAACGACACCACAAATAATATCGGGTTCATTAAAGTTTTTATCAAACTGTTTTGGATATTATTTTTATAGCGGAAAATTATCCAGAAAGAATATGCCGGCATAAAGGAAAGGATGATATATACTTTTACAACTACCAGGACCGACATACATATAGAGATCACGATGAGCCGCGATATGATCTTTGTCCGGAAAAAAAATAATTTATAAATATGATAAGTAAGTGCGCCTAGTGCGCCAAGGCAAATCGGATCCTTTAAAATTCCGGTTCCCCAAAAACATACTGAAGGAAGAAACAGGCAGGCAAGCGCGAACTGCTTTTCAAGATGCGGATATATTTCATAAAACAATAAAAATATTTTCCAGCATCCATAAAAACAAATGATTGTAAACACAAACGAAATCAGCATATAAGTATTCAGTAGCGGGTAGCTCAGGTAAAGTGCAAGCTTAATAATAATACTTGCGCTCTGGTTAAAATAAAATTCTGCTCCGCTCCCCAGGTACCTGACTGTGGTAAAAGTATTGTGATGTTGTTTAAACGCAAGGTCTAAGAATGCAGAAGTATCTTCAAAAAAAACACCGCGGATTCTCTGTACATAAGTAAAATAAGTGTGTGAATCTCCGCCGCCGTCATAATAATATTGATATACCAATGCCATTATAATAGCCGAAGCAAAGCGAAGCATCAGCGCCATAATAAAATACTTTTTATACACCGGGTTTTTTTTGCCGCGGATATATTTTTTTGCAAGAAAGTAAGCTAATAAAATAAAAAGCGGCGCCAGCAACAAATCGTTGAGGAAAAGAAATTGACTTTCATCGTAATGCGTAAACCACGTGACCATTAGATAAAATTGTTATATTTATGCGAAAAGAGCCTTTTTCATGTATAAATATAAGAATTTACTTTTATTTCTGGGTTTCGCTGTCATACTTCTTTTATTGATTTTTTTTCCGATTTCCTTCGATAATAATGACGATCATTCCATGTATTTTATCAGCTCGGGTTTCCTGAGCGGGAAGCTGCTGCCAAATATTTTGCTGACCAATGTTATCGTAGGCAAATTCTTAAACGGCTTGTTTTCTTTTCACTTTATGATTAATTGGTATACGATGTACCTGCAGCTTGCTTTAATGGCAAGTATATTGACCATTTGTTTTGTTTTTACAGATTATAACAAGCTCTCTTTTAAGGAAGCCCTCCTTATTATTTTAATAGTATTAATGGGATTTGCGGCGTTATGCATTGTCAAGTTACAATTTACGACGGTTTCTTTATTCTGCGCATTCGCGGCTTTATTCTGTTTTCAATCTGATTTCAGGTCATTAAAAAAACTTTCCCTGGTGTTTTTTTTGATAATGATATCTATCCTTATCCGCCGCGAGAGTTTTTATGTATTTATATTATTTAGTATTCCTGTTCTCGCAACAAAATTTTCTGAAAAGAAAATGTTGAGCAGGTATTTGTCAGTTATAGCGTTGTCACTTATCTTTTTTATTGCTACCAATTATATAAACAACCATGACGCATCTTACAAGCAATATAATTCGTACGCGTATTTGAACGCATTGGATATCGTGGCTGCCAAGCCAATAAAATATGACGCTTCCATGCTGCAGAAAAATAATTTTACAGAAGATGATGTACGGATTCTGCAATCATGGTTCGCGGGCGACAAAGCGTATACTTCCGGAAATGATATTCTAACGCTTACCTCTGCAATGAGATCGCATAGAAGCTTTCATGAATTTCTTTTTGAATTAAAAAAGTTTGTGATGGATGAGCGATATGTGTTATTGATGTATGTCCTTACAATTTTTATTTTGCTCCTATGGGCGAAAAAAAGCAAACCGGCAGTATTCTTAAACCTCGTCATCGCCTTATTATTGTTTACCTATTTGTGTGAATTCTCCCGGCTTCCACACAGGGCAACTTTTCCAATCCTAACTTACCTTATCCTGCTGAATATATATATGTTCGCAGGTAACCAGGAAAATATACGGATAAGGAACAGCGTATTTTATGGGCTGCTGGTGATCAGCATTTTAAAATTTTATTGTGTAAGCCGGTTGTTTAATATCAATAAACACAATCATGAAATATTTGATCAATGCCAGCGGGAGATCAACGACCATCCCAATGATCTGTTTATTGGTATTTATGACGGCTTGCCATTGCAGTATATGAATGCGTGGAAGACAAAGGATGATGGTTTTCCTCATAGTAATATATTACTCACCGGTTGGCCTGCGTATTGCCCGCCCTATAATGAATTATTACAGCAGCATCAGCTAAGCGATCTGACAGTTGGCTTGCAGCATAAAAAAAATGTGTTGTTCCTGACAGATTCAAAAATATTTCTTGATTCGTATGTTCGCGTAATGAAACAGCGCTATCAACTGAATTGCCATTTTGAAAAAGTGGAGGATGGTTTCAAAGAGCTGCATCCTAAGGCTTTGATCTTCGACTAAGCAAATACCGACCAGTATACTTCTGCGTATTTTTCTACCCCGTTTTCTAAAGAAAAATAATCTTTTGCGCCTGATACAATTTGCTGTTCATCAAAACCGGCAGACATTTTTTCAATAGCTTCGCTGTAAGCATTTACGGTAAATTCTTTCAGTAATATTCCGCTATGATAATCCTGAACGATCTTATCTGTGTCTCCGACATGCGTATTGCAAACAA
>JAQBNI010000101.1 GCA_028288625.1 Bacteroidota bacterium
TCATATTTCAGATCCAGTTTACTCAACTCTTCCTCCAGTATAACCTTACATGCGGTGTGTATATCGTATTTGATATATAGATTCACGGTTTGTTCGTTAAGTAGATAAAAATGTTAAACAGTTTAAAAGTCGGTAAATATACATCCTTTGAATTAAAAATTAACATAACCTCAAAAAATACCTGAAAAGTACTATAAACACATCACTAACAATTTTAATATTAAATTGTTTTGATACGATCTTTATTAAAGGTGGTTAATTAAATTTATTTTCGTGAATTAAACAGTTTCATTTCCTTAATAAAATTATATGCGTGTAAAAAAATATATTCAGCTGATCTTTATGCTATGTCTTCTGATCTCATCCTGTAACGGGAAGAAGGAAAAAGGAACTTCATCAAAGGAATCATCATCATTTGACAGCCTATTAAGCAGGTACTATAATGAAAGAATGCATTTATACCCGTTAGAATCCACGGAAAATGGCGGGATACAGTATAACGATTTGTTGCCAAACGACCTTACAGCTGCATTCCGGGATACGCAAAAAGTATTTTATGACAAGTACAGAGATCTGCTCAGTCAATACGATGTTTCCAAATTGAATGCAGATCAACTTACCAGTTACAACACATTGAAGTGGACTCTGCAAATTGAAAGCGAAGGTTTAAAATTTAAAACCTACCTCACACCAATCAGCCAGATGTGGTCTTTGCCGCTTTCCTTTGGTCAACTGGGCTCGGGACAAGGTATTCAGCCCTTTAAAACTGTAAAAGATTATGAGGATTTTCTTAAACGGATGGCAGCCTTTAAAGTATGGTGCGATACTGCTGTTGAAAATATGAGGGAGGGAATTGCTATAGGATACACCAACCCCCGGTTAATTATTGAAAGAACACTTCCACAAATGAATTCAATGGCGGTAGGTGATGTAAAGCTTCACCTTTTTTACCAGCCCATAAAGAATATGCCTGCATCCATCTCAGCAGCAGACAAAGCTCGCCTGGATACGCTGTATCAAAAGTCAATTAAGGAATACATCATTCCTTCTTACAAAAAACTGTATGATTTTATCAAGGATGAATACATTCAGAAATGCCGTACAACGGCAGGGATTGGTGCACTTCCCGAAGGAAAAGAACTATACAATTACCTGATTCGAAATTATACCACAACAGATCTTACGGGCGATTCCGTATTTAATATCGGGATGAGTGAAGTGAAAAGGATTCGAACGGAAATGGAAAAAGTAAAAGATGAAACAGGATATAAAGGTGATCTGAAATCTTTTTTCGCCTACCTGAATACGGATAAAAAATTCTTTCCATACCATTCTGTAAATGAAGTATTAGATGCGTACCGGAAGATACACACCACCATGGAGCCGCAATTAAAGAAGTTTTTTGATGTTGTTCCTAAAACGAAATTTGAGATCAGGGAAACGGAAAAATTCCGTGAAGCAAGTGCGAGTGTGGAATACCAGGGGGGAACTGCGGATGGTAAGCGCCCCGGAATATTTTATGTGCCTGTCCCGGATATCAATAAGTTTAATTATTTCGTGATGGAAGATCTTTTCCTGCATGAAGCCATTCCCGGGCATCATTACCAGATCTCCCTGCAGCGCGAAAATAAATCGCTTCCTGAATTCAGAAAATACAGTTGGAACAGCGCCTACGGAGAAGGCTGGGCGTTGTATACCGAATATCTTGGAAAGGAGCTTGGACTTTACAAAGATCCGTACCAGTATTTCGGATACTTAAGCAAGCAGATGCATCGCGCCATTAGACTCGTCGTAGATGCAGGCATGCACGCAAAGGGATGGACGCGTGAGCAGGCGATACAATTCTCACTCGATAATGAAAGTGAAAGCAAGGATGCTATAACGGTCGAAGTAGAGCGCTACATAGCTATTCCTGCACAGGCGCTCAGCTACAAGATCGGGCAGATGAAAATACTTGAATTAAGAGTTAAGGCTGAAAAAGAACTGGGTGCAAAATTCAACGTTGCGAAATTTCATGATGCCGTGCTCGATGGAGGATGCCTGCCGCTGGCGGTGCTGGAAACAAAGATCGACAACTGGATAACAGAAGAAAAGAAAAAGTAATTATTTATTCTTTTTCAGGTATTCATTCACACGCAGCCTTGCATTATTACGGACATCATACCAGAAGAGATTGAAGTCAACAAAGTGCATAATATTTACATGACGTATGACCGGCATATTCGTTTTCACCCATAAATAATTATCTTTTATTCTTGCCGTTGAGCGATAGCATTTTTTGCGATTGAGGTTTAAAAAAACGCCACAGCTTGATGTTGCAGGCAGCGTATCCATTTTCCAGGAGATGGGATTCACACAGGTTTTACCGATCAGCATTAAATCTTTTTTAGGAATGTAACCATCCTTGTAGGAAGACCATGTTACATAGCAATTGATTTCTGTTGAATCCGCACATGGTTTTAAAAGCTCGTATTTCTCCGGATAAATTCCAAAACCCACGACATAAGCACAAACTAATTTCTTTTTCATTTCCGGTGTA
>JAQBNI010000107.1 GCA_028288625.1 Bacteroidota bacterium
ACCTGCCAAGTTCCACTCCTTCTTCCGTCATTGAATTATCTGCAGGTATCTCCGGTGCTGAGATCTTATTTGTTTCGTATTCCCAAACATACGGATGCGTTTGATGAGCTTCCTTAATAATAAATCCCAGTAGAAATGGAAGGAAAATTATCGAGAAAAATATTATTTTTTTCTTATGTATCAAGGAAGGTTTTTATTAGTAATATACAAAATTATGATTTTTAATTATAATCATCGGACGCTTAAAAAACTCAATGTGATGGCATTCTTTAATTTGAATTAACTCCTTCTCTTTTCAATAACTGTTCGTAATAAGAAGCTTTTACCTGGTCGCCTGTTTTATCAAATTCATTGTATAAATGATTCAGTAACTGGCTGTTCCGTGCCCCATGTTTAACTGCCAGTTCAAAGTAAAATAAAGAAGAATCCCCCTTTCCGAGATGATAATAAAAGGTTCCGTAGTTGAGATACGCTAATTCCAAATCTGGAAATTTGTGCAAGAGTTGTGCATTCTGTCTCAGCGCCTCTTCCCGCTTTCCGCTATCAAATAATAACTGCGCTTCATAAAAATATGCCCATGGATCTTCAGGTTTCACTTCCATAGATTTTTTATACATACTTGAAGCTTTTGCGGTATCCGATGTCTTCCTGTACACTAATGCAAGGTTATTTATGATCGCCGGATCATCCGGACTTACACGGTAAGCTTTTTGAAGATATTCCAACCCTTTAGATGTATCATTATCTGCAGTAGAATATAAGTATCCCATCAAATTAAGAGACTTTGAATAATCAGGCAAAACATCAAGGCTATTTTTTAAATATTGTTTCGCCATTAATTTTGTTTCCTCGCTTCCATCCGTGTTGTACATTTTTACAAATTGATCTGCTATGAGATAATTTGCCAAAGCTGAATTTTCAAGATGGTTAATATCATGGCTCATCAGCGACATTGTATCTTTCCAGTTTGAATTTCTTGTAACTGTCCTTATAGAATAAAAGAAAATTAAAAGAATAACAGGATATAAAAATATCTTTCTCTGAAAAAACGATTCTGCATTTCCGGAAATAGCAAATAAAAACTGCAGGAATAAGCTTGCAAAAGGTAAGCTTGCAAGATAGATCGCTCTTTCAGAAATTATACCGGGATAAGGAATAAATAAGCTGATATAAAATATTAACGATAGAAGATAAAAAATAATAAAAAAGGAAATGGTTTTATTGCGGTTTAAGTAATAAAAAAATGCACCGATCAACGCAGAATGAAATACGAGAGACAATAAAGCTATAAATTTATTAACCGGCAAGGTGTTGTAACCGTAATAAAATGATAAGTTTATTGGCAATAATAATTGCTGAAAATACTTGATAGCCACCATACCTATTATTAAAAATTTGGCAAACGAATGAGCAGAGACAACAGGATTCTCAACGAAATAAATATTATTTTCTGATGCGTGATAAATGTATATCAGATACAGGCATCCTGCAGCTATTAGAACTGATATGAATAAAAATGGCTTTAACCGGTATTGGTTTCGATAAAACAAAAGATAATAAAAAAACATTGCGATGACAGCAATGACCGAAAGAGGACTGCATAAGACAGAAAGTAAAAAAGCCGCAATGCCGATCACCGCATTTATAATCTTTTTATCTTCAAAGTACGCCAGCAAATAAATCATTGTGATCAGGGAAAATAAAACGGATAATAATTCTCCGCGATTGTGAAGGCTGTTTACAACTTCTGTATGGACAGGATGTAAGCCAAACAAAAGAGCCGCAAGAAATGGAATCCAGTAATCGTTTTTAAAAATATATTTACTCAATAAATAAAAAGACAACAATACAGAAATTACATAAAGCAAAATATTTATACTGTGACTTACCAAAGGATTAAATCCGCATATTTTATTTTCCAGGAAAAATGTAATTAATGGAATTGGATTTTCGAAGCTATTAAAAATATTTCCTGTTTTAGGAGGAAAAGAAATTAAATTAAAATTTTTCCCTGCAGGATTTGAAAGCACAACATCATCATTATAACTATAGCCATTGTTTAATGAGTTGACATAACAGATTCCTACAGTCAAACTTAAAATAAGATACAGCCATCGCACATTAAATAAAGAAACGCTGTTCATTCTCTTAGTCGAATTTGCAGTTGATCTTCCAAAAGATTTTTTCTTATGGTGTTTCATCAGGATAATGCATTTTTGAATTATTTTTGACCAAATATATCCATTATACGAGCTTTATAAGTCGCTGCTTCTTTTTCCGAAGATATTTTTAATATTATAACCGGGTATTTATCACTTAGATTTAGACTTACGAATTCGTCGAAATCAGACGATCGCAATTTACTATCAAGATCTTGTACCAGTTTCACCTCAGCCCCCAGATCCAGGGCTGTTTCTCCATACAAAAAATGAGATTTATATTTACTACAATATTGCGATGAGGTAAACGAGCCTTTCTCTCTTTGCATTTTCTCCAAATTATTGCGGTAGACTGTTTTTGCATAGTCAATATCGGGTTGTGAGAAAAAATTTCCTTTTAAAATAAAAGTGTTCAGTAACCTGATATCCTGTAAAGCTGAATCCATATGACTGCTGATGAGATGTATAGAAAATCCATCTTCATATTGCATATATGGCTGAAAGTTATATTGGGCAAAAGAAAACGGTATCTTATTAGCTTTACCAAACTCCGCAATTTTTTTATTAAGCATCAAAACCATAATATTTCCGATTGCTTTTTGTAATAAGTAAATAGCATTGTTGCGTGCAGCAACATGGTTTTTCCAAATAATATTGATGTCCGGCTTCGAAGATGCAGAATCAACCATAACAAATACCAACGGAGTATTTCCCTGAGTTACTCCATGATCGATATGTTTCTCATGAACCGGATTTTTTAGTGTGCTGAATTTTTTTTGGATGAGCTGTTGAATATGCACTTCATTTATATTTCCTGCAACCAGGATAGCCATCCGGTCCGGGCGATACCATTCGTTATAATATTGGAGAATATCCAATTTTTTAGCCTTCGCGATCTGCTGTTTTTCAGTGTTCATTAGTCCGCCGTCAAATATAACAGGCTCCGATAACACTTGCATTAAGGTGGATATATCCTGCTCTTCCCGGATTCCGGAAGGAAGAAGAAATGTAAATGCTGTATAATCCTCTCCAACATTTCCTTTCATTTTGATATCAATACCGGGTAGCTTATCTTTTAGTGAAGCGGTATAAAAATCAAGTACATATTTTCCTGTTAGATCAGCAATGCCATTATACAGCGAATCCTCCATGAACCTGCCGGCTTTATGCACTACATCCACCTCCACTATATCCCCGGGCGTATTATTATTGCGTATATAATATACCAGCTGATTTTCGCGGATAGAATCATACAGCGCTATTTCCCCAATGGATATTACCTGGTTCATATTGCCGAATGGATAACCTGAATATACTACCCGGGGCAATGTTTTTGTGGAGTCTATTATTTTTTGTCCTTGCGGATGGACGGTATCTTTGTTTTCCCCGGCATATGTGCTTTGCAAAAACAATAAAATAATTGCGGTTACCGGCAGGATCATCAAATGTTTTGTTTTCATCGCCGGAATATTCTTTTAGAGCTTAAAGATAGAAGATAAAAATAAAATGGGTTTACAGTCATCGCAATAAATAAAAAAGCCTTGATACCAAGGCTTCAGATCAAAATCAAAATTGACTATTCTTTTACAAATTTAGTGGTGTGTAATTTAGCATCGCTATCCGTGAATTGCAGTATATAAGTTCCCTTTGCCAGTAAAGAAAAATCAAACTGCAATTTGTTAATACCTTTATTAAGTGCCGTTACTTTTTCATAAGTTTTCATACCTAATATATCATATGCTACTACCCTCGACTCATAAGCACCAACGGATTGTATTTCTACATTGAGTAAGCCGCCTGTAGGATTTGGATAAACATTCACAAAGCTATTTACAACTGCTTCTCCTATCGGGATATTAATGATATTGCTGTAAGTAAATTTGCCGTCGTTGTCAATGATCTTTAACCTGTAGTAATTATTACCGATAACGGGATCATTGTCCGTAAAATTATAGGTTCTTACCTGGTTTGAATTACCAAATGCAGCTTTTTCACCAATAGTATTCCATGTAGCGGCAGCTAAGCTTTTTTGAACCTCATACTTAGCCGTATTAATTTCAGAGGCTGTTATCCATAGTAATTTATTTACTGTTTCTTCATTCCATCCTGTGAAAGAAGTTAACTCCACCGGAAGCGGGGCATAAGGAAATAATGCGGGATGAATATAAAATGTAGAAAAACTATTTATTATAAAAGCCACTTTGTGATCGCTGCTGCCATATGCAGAAAAAACGGCAGGCACATTTTCTGCGGTCACCGGCATACAACCTGTAGTTCCACCTGTACAAGGCGGTGTAAAAGTTCCATTGCTGCCCCCGTGATATTTTGACACTAATAAATTATATCCTGAGAATTGATATATCGTTCCATTCGCGTATGCCTGCAAACTTGCGAGCTCAGAATTTTTAAAATATAAGGTGACTATTGAGTTCGTATTGTTTGCAGGTGTGATGGTCCATTGACGCTGTAAATATGGTTCCAGGTTACCTAAATTATCCGGTATTGTTTGAACTGAAGGATTGATGCGCGTACACACTTCTGTGAGATTTAATGCACCGGGAGTAACCAACGGATCATCCTGTATGCTCGCAATAATTTCTCCGTTGTTATTATAGTACGTTCTTGTATTTCCATCTGCCATCACACAATAAGAGCAACTTGCCGACGATGCTATATTTGTTGAGGAAGTTACAGGCATTACTATATTTACCGATCCTGCATTTATATTAGCACATCCGCTATTTGCCATCAATGCATTATATACCGTTGTACCTGCTGATAAATTTGAAACCGTAAACGGCGTACTCGTGGAAGTGGTCGGCGTCGGAGAGCCAGGTCCCGAAACTTTTGTCCACGCAACAGTTGAACTGGAAGAAAAAGAAGCGATAGATAATTCCGCAGTGGCGTCACAGGTATAAAGGTGATCCAGCACTGCTGTACCGGATGGCGCAAGTAAAACGAAGACCCGTGACACCTGTGAAGCCGCATTACATCCTGCTAAAGAAGGAGTGTTCGAACTTAAGATACACATGTAATAATTATTTCCTCCAACAGCAACGGTAGTATTCGGGGTAAGTGTAAGACTTGCAGTAGTTACACCTGAATAAGTCATTCCTGAAGGAACAGAACCTGAACCGTTTGTAATATTAGTCCATCCACCCGTACCTGTAGTGGAATACTGCCATTGATAATTATATGTACCTGTTCCTCCTGCTGCTGCTGTAGTAAGTATAAGACTTGTGCTCTGGCAAACAGAATCATCAGCAGGACCTGTAAGAACAGGATCATCTACTATTGTAACTGTTGAAAATGCCGAGACATTCGGACAGCCGAGACCATTATCTACGAGTGTAAATTTATAATAATCTGCCTGCGATGCTTCGGTGCCATCACCCGTTATAGTTAAACTATTTGTCGGAGATGAATTATACGAGATACCTGTCGGCAAGCTCGGATATACCGTTGTATTTGTGGTATAGGAATTATCGACAGAATACGCCCAGATATAAATAAAAGAGCCTGTTCCACCAGTTATAGTTGTAGTTAAGGTTGTACTGCCGCCATTACACATTGAAGGATTTGGCAATACGGATAGCGAAGGATCCGCAACCACTGTGATCTTCCTGCAGCCGCTTGCCCAGTCTGCCGTACCACAGGATACAAAGCTTCCTGCCACAGGCGTTACGAAACATGCATAAGTTCTGGAATACCCCACAGCTATTTCTCCTGCAGAAGGCGTATATGTAATTGTTTGACCACCATTTGTTGCGCCCGTGCTTGTCCATGTGCCAAAGCCTGAACCCGAACCGGGACATGCCAGAGGAGTTGTTCCCGATACTTCTTTATAATACCATTGATAAGTAAAACTACCCGAACCTGTTGGTGCAGTACTAAAAGTCATACTATTTGCTGCCGGACCCGAAGAACATATACCAGCAGCTCCGGTCTGATCGCCACTAGCAAGAGTACCTGTAGTGAATGCAGGTAAAACCGTAATCATTCTGCAGCCGCTTGCCCAATCTGCCGTACCGCAGGATACAAAGCTTCCTGCAACTGGAGTGACAAAACAAGCATATGTTCTGGATTTTCCTGCAGCAACTTCACCCGATGCCGGTGTGTAAGTTGCTGAATTTGTTCCAATCGTTGTACCGCCCCACGATGCCGTGGTTTGCCCTGCTGTCGGACATCCCGGAGGTGTAGTTCCCGTAACTTCTTTATAATACCACTGATAATTAAAGCTACCCGAACCTGTTACAGCAGAGCTGAAAGTTATACTTGAAGGTGTTGGCGTGGGAGAAGCGCATAAGGACGTTGCTCCGGTTTGATTTGCACTTGTTATACTTCCTGTGCTGTATGTTGCTAAAACCGTTATTTTCCTGCAGGTGCTCGCCCAGTCTGCTGTTCCACAGGATACCGAGCTTCCTGCAGTTGGTGTTACAAAACATGCATATGTTCTTGATTTGCCTGCAGCAACTTCACCTGATGCCGGAGAATATGTTGATGAATTTGTTCCAATCGTAGTGC
>JAQBNI010000111.1 GCA_028288625.1 Bacteroidota bacterium
AAATGTCCTGACACTCCTGGTAAGAAAGAATTAGCAGGTTGTCCTGACCGCGATGGTGATGGTGTTATCGATTCAGAAGATGCTTGTCCGGATGTTGCAGGCGACAAGGCTCATGCAGGCTGTCCTGATACTGATGGTGATGGCTTGTATGATAATGAAGATAAATGTCCGACAGTGAAAGGACCAAGAGAAAATAATGGATGTCCTTACCCTGATACCGATGGTGATGGTGTACTGGATAAAGACGATGCTTGTCCGACAGTGAAAGGACCTAAAGAAAATAAAGGATGTCCTGTCATAGAAGAAAAAGTGAAGAAAATATTGATGAAGGCGCGCAGCATCCAGTTTGAAACCGGGAAGGCGATCATCAAACCGGTATCTTACCCGATACTGAATGAAGTGGCTAAGATCCTCAAAGAATTAAATTACTATAATGTAAACATTGAAGGACATACCGATAATGTTGGTAAGGCAGATTACAACCTGAAATTATCTCAGGACAGGGCGCAATCTGCAATGGATTACCTGATCAAGCAAGGTGTTGATCCTGCGAGAATGACTTCTTCCGGATTTGGTTTAACTAAACCGATCGCAACAAATAAAACTGCTGCGGGAAGAGCTCAGAACAGAAGAGTTGAATTCAACCTGATCATTAAATAATCTTCAGATTTTAAATAAAAAAGCCCGGCAAGTGCCGGGCTTTTTTATTGTGTACCGTCATCATAAACCTGATGGCTTTGCATATCGCTCACCCGATATTTTGCAAAAACATGGTATCACAATTTGTGATACCATTAGATTTTATTGACATATTATGAATTGATTCAAGGCGGCTTTTAAGTTCGACTTTTCAGATCCCAAATCAAGTTGGGATGTTTCTGTGTTGCGATGCGGCGGCTTCCGCGCATCGCATAGAGACTGTCATCCCCGACCTGATCGGGGATCTCATGAGTTTAACAGGCTGCATTTATAAAAGAGAATGCTGAATGCGTGAGATTCCCTTTTGCAAGGGAATGACATTAATTCGGAATTTCTTCCGTATAAAAATATTCAAGATAACCGGAAATTGTTTTTGCAAATTCATCCTTGTTACTTCCTGTTAGTTTAGTTTTCACGGGTAGACAATACAATGAAATATTATTTTTGATGAACCAGTTTTTATGCAACGCTAAACGCACACCATCCTTTTCTGTAGTTATCCAACGCTTAAAAGCAGGATAATTTTTTAAAATGTTTTCAAGCTCGTCTTCCTCAAAAAAATGATGGTCATCAAAATTGAAATGCACTATTTCTTTTGATCGCTCTTCAATATAATTTTCTAAATGATCTGCATTTGCAATCCCGGTAATTAATAATTCTGCGTGCTCTTTTGAAAATATAAGATGATCATTAGGATCAAGCAGATTATATGCAGTGCCATATTTCAATTCAGAAAAAAATACTTTTTGTGTGCCGTCCGGATGAATAGATCCAATAATTTTTCTTTCATCACTTTCATTAAAAGTTTGCGGGCATTTTGTAATTACAATAATATTAGCACGCTTTTTTCCGGATTCAAATTCCCGTAATGTTCCTATCGGTAAAATATGATCTTTCCAGAACGGGTTGTCATAAGTCGTAAGTAAAATATTAATATCCGGTCTGACACTCTGATGCTGGAATGCATCGTCTAACAGGATCACCTGTGTTTCCGGGTGTTCCGATAATAATCTTGGAATAGCAAAAACGCGCTGCTCGCCAACACTCACCTGTACATCGGGATATTTTAACCTGATCATTAACGGTTCATCGCCTACCTCTTTTGAAGTGTGAGCATGTTTTACGGCAACGTATCCTGTGGTTTTTCGTTTATAACCTCTGCTCAATACCCCGATCTTATAATTTGGTTGCAGTAATTCGATGAGCAATTCCACAAAGGGCGTTTTACCTGTACCTCCCACACTTAGATTGCCTACAGAGATCACGGGAATTTCAAAATCAGTTGAGCCGATAAAATTACTTTTGTACAGCCAGTTTCGTAACCAGATGATGGATCCGTAAATGATGGCGAGCGGCAGTAGTAATATTTTAAAAAACAGTTTCACGCTTTAAAAGAGAAAAATAGTAATTTCAGATCTTAATGATTCATCAACCAATTTTATGAAAATAGCAGAAATTATCCAGACTATTGAAGATTTTGCACCAATATCATACCAGGAGAGTTATGACAACGCAGGATTGCTTGTTGGGGACAGAATGGCAGAATGTACCGGCGTCTTGATCTGTCTGGATGCGATAGAATCTGTCATTGATGAAGCAATAGAAAAGAAATGTAATCTTGTCCTCGCTCATCATCCCATCATCTTTTCAGGATTAAAAAAGCTAACAGGAAAAGATTATATTGAGCGTACAGTTATCAAGGCGATAAAAAATGATGTTGCCATTTATGCAGCACACACGAATTTAGATAATGTACGTTTTGGTGTTAGCAATATGATCGCAGATCAGCTTGGATTAAAAAACAGGAAGATCCTCGATCCGAAAAAAGGGATACTCAAAAAATTATTTACTTATATTCCTGAAGCAAACCGGGAAACATTATTAAATGCATTGTTTGCAGCCGGTGCAGGAAATATCGGCAATTATTCCGAATGTAGCTTTACGGTTACGGGATCGGGAACATTTAAAGGCAATGAAAATTCAAATCCTGTTGTCGGGGAAAAAAATATCCGCAGCACGGAAAATGAAAGTAAAATTGAAGTGATTTTTCCCGGTTACCTCGAAGCAAAAGTATTAAAAGCATTGCGCGAAAATCATCCGTACGAAGAAGTCGCTTATGAAATCATTTCGCTCGATAATACTTTACAGGATGTGGGTTCCGGATTGATAGGAGAACTGGAACAACCGATGGCTGAAAGTGATTTTCTATCCTTTCTAAAAGAAAAAATGCAAACGCAATGCATCAGGCATACGGCGTTGCTCTCGCGGAAAGTCCAAAGAGTAGCGCTTTGCGGCGGCGCGGGAAGCTTCCTTCTACCTAAAGCTGTCATAGGTAATGCAGATGTTTTCATTACCGGGGATTTCAAATATCACCAGTTTTTTGATGCTGATGGTCAATTAGTTATATGCGATATTGGGCATTATGAAAGCGAGCAGTTTACTTTACAGCTATTTAACAAAATAATGTCGGATAAATTCGCTACTTTTGCGGTTCAAATTTCCGCAATAAACACCAATCCTATAAATTACAAATAATGGCACGAAAGAAAGAATTAACCACCGTTGCAGACAAATTAGAGCAGTTAGAGCAATTACAAGCTATTCACTCTAAAATTGATGCAATTCATATTTTAAAAGGCGAATTGCCGATTGAGGTTGCCGACCTGGAAGATGAAATTGCAGGCACAAAGAAACGCGTAGGAAAAATTCAGGCGGAAATCGATGAAGCGGAAGAAGAAATTGAAAACAGGAAAACATTGATGAAGGAAGCACAAAGCTTGATTACGAAGTATGACAAGCAACTCCACAATGTAAAAAATAACCGTGAGTTCGATGCTTTGAATAAGGAAATTGAATTACAGAAACTGGAAATTCAATTAGCGGAAAAGAAGATCAAGGAAGCAAACTTTACCATAGAAAATCACAAAAAACAAATCGGCGAAGTTCAGAAAAGACTGGATAGTAAGGAAAAAGATCTGGAGATCAAAAAGAAAGAGCTCGATAACATTATAAAGGATACGGAAAAAGAAGAAAAGGAATTGTCGGCGAAAGCGAAAGACATGGAAGGAGATATCGAAGAGCGTTTCATCCTTGCATTTAACAGGATCCGCAAATCATATAAGAATGGTTTGGCTGTTGTTAAAGTAAGCAGGAATGCATGTGGAGGCTGTTTCGGTTTTATTCCACCACAAACACAATCAGAGATCCGCACTAAGAAAAAAATCAGTACCTGCGAACATTGCGGAAGAATTATTTCCGGTGTTGATGACAGCGCTGTATTGATCTCTGAAGAAGAGTTAGCTTAAACAGAAGTTAGAATATATTAGGAAAACCATACATATAATGCATGGTTTTTTTTATCTTCATAGAAATACATTTTATGAAAAATATACTAAAGCTTGAAGAAATCGGAATGTTGGTTTTGTCAATGGTTTTATTCTCACAATTACATTTTACATGGTGGTGGTATCTGGTTTTATTTCTAGCTCCGGATCTTTCTATGATCGGATATCTGATCAATCCTATGATCGGCGCTTACAGTTATAATTTTTTTCACCACAAGCTTGTCGGAATTATAATCGGGTTAACGGGATTTTATTTTCACAATGAAATCTATATGCTGGCTGGTATAATTATTTTCGGGCATTCGTCATTCGACAGGATATTGGGCAACGGATTAAAATATACAGACAGTTTCAAGAACACGCATTTAGGTGCGATCTAGTTACTTTGCATATTTCGCTTTCCTGCGCCGGTTGTAGATCACTCCAAAAATAAAGATCAACACTAATGGCAAGCCAAGATTGATTACCTGCCAAATGCCTTTCTGATCCAATAGTTTTGCTTTGTCTAACAGCCTCATCTTTACTTCACGGTTTCGAGCTTCGATCAGGTTATTATCATCTACTAAATATTCAACACAGTTCAAAAGAAAATCTTTATTCGCAAACATTTGCCGCGAATATTTATCATAGCCCAAAGCCATCGGAACACCATTTGCATCCACGTCATTCGATGCAAGATCGCCATCACCGATCACGATCATTTTGTTGAAATTACTCTTCGGCTGGAATTGTGCATTTTGCATGGAAAGCAATTTATGCAGGTCTGAAGTAAACTGGTTTTTATAAAGTGAAGTAAAATTTCCTTCCAGTAAAACTGCCAAAGGAATATTTTTTTGGTTGAATAGATATGGATCCGGTTTTTGTTTTGCGCCTTCGAGATAGATCTGGTAAGGTGTTTGCTGCAAACGCGAATATGTTGAAGAAGATAACAAGATCGTTTTCTTCACTCCCGGATTATTAAGCGTATCGAGTGAGCTGCAGAATTTAAATGCAACAGGATCTAAATTTTTTACGATCGGGTGATTTTTTTCATTAATAGAAATAGGATAAAAAACCCATGGAAATAATTTGGGCTGCGGATTTCCGCCAACAGTTTCAATGATCGGGATCTGGTTGCAGTAAAGATCAAGCACGAGATCGTGTTGGATGCGCACCCCGTAACGGAACAGCAGATCATCAACATTCAGGTCGCGCGGAACTGCAAAAATACTCGGCGCTAATTTGAAGCTGTCGAGATCGCAAATAATATTATCCAATAGCCATAAAGTTTTTCCGCCGCTCATCACATATTGATCGATAAGAAATTTTTCATAATCATTGAGTGCCACTTTTGGCTTTGCGATAATTAAAACATCTATGTTATTGTTAAGGAGTTTCTCCTGGTTTAATTCGATCTTATCCAACACAAAATTCTGATAAGAAAGCGCTTCGAGAAAACCCTGCAGCTGTTCTAAGCCTAATTCACCATGACCTTGCAGGAACGCAATTTTCGCAGGATGGGTGCGGGTGATCTTTTGTATGCTGTTGGCGAGCTTGTATTCTAAGAAATTAATAGAATTGTTGAGGGAGCCCTGCGCGCCAACAGAAAATTGATTTTCCAGGATCTGGATAGAAAGCTCCTTGCCGTTTGCTTTAATAATTGCCCCCGGAAAAACCAGTTTCTCCGCATAACCGTTTTGCGATTTCACTTCCAGGTTTGTCGGGCGCAATCCTTTCTTCACTAATTCAGTCTCAAATTCTTCACGCTTCTTCTGGTCTTTGATCGAGTTGATATCAAAAAAATGAAAAGTTACCCTGCCGCGGGAATGCGCACGAAACTCCTGCAACAATTCCCGTGTTTCATTGCGCAAAATTTTTATTCCTGCGGGAAGATCATTTCCCTCAAGATATACTTCAACAGAAATATTATCGTGTAAATTTTTTAAAAGCTTATCAGTAGAATTAGTCAGCGTATATCTTTTTTCTTCCGTGAAATCAAAACGCTTGTAAAAAAATGACGAGATAATATTTATAGCGATAACCGTCAGCAAACTGATAGCAAGAATTTTTAAAGATCGTATGAAGTAGTAATTAGTCATAGTTACTGTCATCCTGGACTTGATCCAGGATCTAAAATGTACTTTTCAGATCCCAAATTAAATTTGGGATGTTTAAAATCAATTCCATTTCCTGCTTTCCAGCGATGTCCTCGTTCCGATAATAAACAGCGAGATCACACTTAGGAAATAAATGATATCACGTGTATCCACAACACCGCGGC
>JAQBNI010000112.1 GCA_028288625.1 Bacteroidota bacterium
CCTCATCACTCTTAAAAGAGATAAGCCCCCTGTTTTATATGCAGTGAGTTCGTTATTCTCTCCGAGTGTACCGATCACCATGGTGGATGCAAGCAAAATTGCAAGCGGTAACGCCATCGGGACAATAGTTAATGTAAAAAGTGCGATAAGCTCTAATAGCAGGTTCATTTCCAAACCCTTACCCACAATATCATCGATGTATTTCCAGAGAAACTGCATCATAAATATAAATGACGTCAGTCCGAAAGTAATGATCAATGGAACGAAAAAACTTCCTAATACAACTCTGTCAACTCGTTTTAACATATTCAAATTTCTCCCCGATAAAAATACTCATTTAAACGTAAAATATCACTTTAACCTAACGTTAAACAGTTGATTTGTAAATGTTTTTTGTGTAATTTCGCACCTCTTTAATTTACCCAATAAACAAAGTATGCGCCAACTTAAGATTACCAAGTCGATAACCAACCGTGAAAGCCAATCTTTAGAAAAATATTTACAGGAAATAGGAAAAGTAGACCTGCTTACTCCGGAAGAGGAAGTTGATCTTGCGCAGCGTATTAAAGCGGGCGATCAGCTTGCTTTGGAACGCCTTACAAAAGCGAATCTTCGTTTCGTAGTTTCCGTTGCAAAACAATACCAGAACCAGGGACTCACTTTAAGCGATTTGATCAACGAAGGAAATCTTGGTTTGATCAAGGCTGCTCAGCGTTTTGATGAAACGCGTGGATTTAAATTTATCTCTTATGCGGTTTGGTGGATTCGTCAGTCTATCTTACAAGCTTTGGCAGAACAATCACGTATCGTTCGTCTTCCGTTAAATAAAGTCGGCTCATTAAATAAGATCAACAAAGCATTTTCTAATCTCGAACAGGAATTTGAAAGAGAACCCTCTGCTGATGAGTTAGCGGAAATATTGGAAATAACGCGTGAAGAAGTAGAAACTACACTAGGTGTTGCAGCACGCCACGTTTCAGTGGATGCGCCGTTCCAGGAAGGTGAAGAAAATTCATTGCTTGATGTACTTGAAAATACAAGTGCACCAAGAACAGATCTCCAGCTTGAATATTTGGAATCGCTTCGAAAAGAAATCGAGCGCTCACTTTCCACTTTAACAGACAGGCAAAAAGATGTGATCAAATATTATTTCGGGATCGGTGTTGAGCATCCTATGTCACTCGAAGATATCGGAGAAAAATTCGGCTTAACGCGTGAGCGTGTCCGCCAGATCAAGGACAAAGCCATAAATAAATTGCGCGCAACTTCACGAAGCAAGCTGTTGAAGAATTACCTGGGAAACTAGTAATTGCTTTTCAACCAAAAAAACTAATAACATTCATTACCTATAACTAATAATTTAAAGATGAGTAAGTGGATTGAAAAAGAAAAACAAGCGCTGGAACTTATAAATATCGCGGGAACACTTTGGTTAGATAAAAATGTTGAGTTAGTTATTTTCAGGAGAAATATTGTAGATGCACGCTACACGGAAGTCCTCAACAATATTGAATATGCGATCAAGTACCTCGATCTTCCGCTGACCATCGATGATTTTCTGGAATTCTCCAGATCTATTGAAAAATTGAACCTGGCTCCTACCCGCATCGACCTCGCAACGCTTGGCAAAGAATGGCTGGATGACAAGGATAAATCCGGAACTTACGATACCTTTATTGCCTCAAAATTAACAGATTACATAGGAAAAGATAAACGGATAATGCAACCGAAGGATGTTGTATTATTTGGATTTGGAAGGATTGGTCGTTTAGCAGCGCGCGAACTCATTCAGCAGCATGGCAACGGAGAGCAGCTCGTTTTAAAAGCGATCGTAACCCGCGGCAATACCGATGATGAAATAAAGAAACGCTCCAGTCTTTTGCGAAAGGATTCCGTACACGGTAAATTCCGCGGCGTCATCACGGAAGATTATAAAAATAAAACCCTGATCGCGAACGGCAATGTGATTCATATGATCGCAGCGGATGATCCTTCTGCAATTGATTATACTGCGTATGGAATTAACGATGCACTGTTAATTGATAATTCAGGGATCTGGAGAGATGAAGAAAAACTCGCCACACATTTGAAAGCAAAAGGAATCTCAAAAGTGTTGCTTACAGCTCCCGGAAAAGGCAGTCTGCCGAATATTGTCTATGGCGTAAATCATTTGGATTTTTCACCGGATAATTATAAGGTATGGACAGCGGCATCATGTACAACGAATGCTATCTCTCCCGTAATAAAAGTAGTGCATGATAAATTCGGTATTGAATCAGGACATGTGGAAACGGTTCACTCCTATACTAACGATCAGAATTTACTCGACAACTATCACAAGAAATATCGCCGTGGTCGTTCTGCTCCTATGAATATGGTGATCACGGAAACAGGTGCAGCAAGCGCCATAGCGAAGGTAATGCCGGAAATGGCTGGCAAATTTACCGGTAACGCAGTACGCGTACCAACACCTAACGTTTCGCTCGCCATCTTAAATCTCAATTTAACCAACAAAGTAAATTCGCTGGATGAGATCAACGAAGTGTTGAAAGCCGCAGGTTCTTTTGGTCCGCTCGTTGAACAGATCGATTATTCCACTTCACAGGAATTGGTTTCTTCAGATTGCATCGGCAACTCGCATGCAGCTATCGTAGATTCGCATGCCACTTTGTTATCACCAAATAATAAATGCGTTGTATTGTATGTCTGGTATGATAATGAGTATGGCTACACACGCCAGGTGATTCGTTTGGCAAAATATATCGGCAAAGTTCAGCGACTGACTTATTACTGATAACAGGTTATTTGTTATCGGTTATAAGTTATTGGGACAAACAAATTTTCAAACAATTTATAACATTACAACATGTTCGAAAACTTACAGGATAAACTCGAAGGTGCATTTAAAAATTTAAAAGGTGAAGGCAAACTCACCGAATTAAATATTGCTGCAACTGTAAAAGAGATCCGTCGTGCCTTGGTGGACGCCGATGTGAATTATAAGATCGCGAAGGAATTTACGGATACCATTAAGGACAAAGCGATGGGACAGAATGTATTGAATTCTGTTTCTCCGGGACAACTGATGACAAAGATTGTGAGTGATGAGCTTACAATTTTAATGGGCGGAACTGCCAGTGAGATCAATATACAAGGCTCTCCCGCCATTGTTTTGATCGCAGGATTACAAGGTTCCGGTAAAACTACATTCTCCGCTAAGTTTGCAAATTACGCGAAAACAAAACTCAACAGAACGCCTTTGTTGGTTGCAGGTGACGTACATCGTCCTGCGGCAATAGAGCAATTAAGAGTATTGGGTGAGCAGATCGGTGTGGAAGTTTATTCCGAAATGGAAAATAAAAATCCGGTAGACATCGCACGCAACGCGATCGCCTATGCAAAACAAAAAGGACAAAATCTGATCATCATCGATACTGCAGGACGGCTTGCGGTTGATGAAGACATGATGAAGGAAATTGAAAATGTAAAATCTGCTGTGAATCCTTCTGAAACTTTATTCGTTGTGGATTCCATGACGGGACAGGATGCAGTGAATACAGCGAAAACATTTAACGACAGGATTAATTTTGACGGTGTTGTTTTGACAAAACTGGATGGCGATACGCGCGGCGGTGCGGCATTATCCATAAAATATACGGTAGAGAAGCCAATCAAATTTGTATCGCGCGGTGAGAAACTGGATACGCTCGATATTTTTTATCCGGATCGTATGTCGCAGCGTATTTTAGGAATGGGCGATATCGTGTCGTTTGTTGAAAAAGCACAGGAGCAGTTTGATGAAAAGGAAGCGAAGAAATTACAAAAGAGAATTGCAAAAAATCAATTCGATTTTGAAGATTTTCTGCAACAGATCAACCAGATCCGCAAGATGGGAAACATCAAAGATCTTCTCGGCATGATCCCCGGTGTTGGAAAAGCGGTAAAAGAAATTGATATAGATGATAATGCTTTCAAAAAAATTGAAGCGATCATTTTTTCAATGACAATCGAAGAGCGCAGGAATCCTGACCTCATCAATGGAAAAAGAAGAGAGCGGCTGGCTAAAGGTTCGGGAAATACAATTCAGGATGTAAACCAGTTCATCAAACAATTCGACCAGATGAAGGTGATGATGAAAAAATTCCAGGGAATGGGGATGACGGGAAAAGGAAGATAAAGGTATAAGTGATAAGTAATAAGGTATAAGTAATGTCGGAGTTCATTCCGGCATTTTTATTTTAGGATTTGATTTTCTTCTTACTACTTACACCTTACCACTTATACCTTTATCCTCTTAACATAAACATCATTATTTATTACGTCTATTGTAATTCAATTCCTTTAATTTAGATATTCACTATAATCGATCATCGACCATTAACTATCTTACGACTTACAACTTATGACTAACGACTCTATAAAAGCAGGAATAATTGGCGCAGCAGGCTACACCGGCGGCGAGATGATCCGTATTTTATTGCATCATCCCAAAGTGGAAATTGATTTTTGTTTCAGCAGGAGCCAGTCAGGAAAAAAGATTGCTGAAATTCATAGCGATCTTTTTGGCGACACGGAATTACATTTCGTAAACCAGATCAACAAAAATGTGGATGTTGTTTTTTTATGCGTTCCGCATGGGGACAGCAATATGTTTTTAGAAAACAATCCGTTCTCACCGGAAACAAAGATCATCGATTTGAGTAATGATTTCCGTTTGAAAGAAAGTTCCAATGGATTTATTTATGGCTTACCGGAATTAAACAGGGAAGAAATTAAAAACTCATCCAGGGTAGCGAATCCGGGATGTTTTGCAACGGCTATCCAGTTGGCGCTGCTTCCGTTGGCAAAAGATAATTTGCTGGATGATGATATTCATATTTCTGCAATTACAGGCAGCACCGGCGCAGGCGTTTCATTGGGCGAAACTTCTCACTTTACGTGGCGCAACAATAATCTTTCCGTATATAAAGCATTTACGCATCAGCATCTTGAAGAGATCGGTGAAAGCCTTGCACAACTACAGCCTTCATTCAATAAAAAAATAAATCTTATTCCCTACCGCGGAAATTTTACGCGGGGTATCATTGCCACCATGTATGCAAATTTTGAGGGAAGACAGGACGATGCGGAAGATTTGTATAAAGAATTTTATGAAGACGAGCCGTTTACTTTTATTTCAGATCGTATGGTGGACGTTAAGCAGGTTGTCAATACGAACAAATGCTTGCTTTACCTGGAAAAGATCGATAATAAACTCATGATCGTATCCGTTCTCGATAATCTTTTGAAGGGCGCTTCGGGACAAGCTGTTCAAAATATGAACCTGATGTTTGGATTAGATGAAAGAGAAGGCTTAAAATTGAAGCCTGTTGCTTATTAACGAATTTACTTACGACTCGCGACTTACAACTTATGACTCTATTTAATGTATATCCTTTATTTGATATCCACCTTGTGAAAGGCAAGGGTGCTTATGTTTGGGATAACAACGGTAATAAATATCTTGATTTTTATGGTGGTCATGCAGTAATTTCAATTGGTCATTCCAACGAACATTATATCAAGCGAATTGAAGAGCAATTACATCTTCTTTCCTTTTATTCTAATTCTGTTCATCTCGATATCCAGGAAGAACTTGCAGCTCAGCTTGGAAAAATTTCAGGCTATGATGATTACAATTTATTCCTGTGCAACTCAGGCGCTGAAGCTGTAGAGAATGCTTTAAAGATCGCATCCTTTCATAACAAGCGAAAAAAAATTATTGCATTTAAAGGATCTTTTCACGGGCGGACTTCAGGCGCTGTAGCTATTACCGATAATGCGAAAATAAAACCTCCTGTTAATGATGACAGTCACGTTTTGTTTTTAGATCTCAATAATGAAGAGCAATTGCAAACTGCTTTTAAAGAGAATGATATTTGCGCGGTGATCATCGAACCGATCCAGGGAGTGAATGGAATTTTTGAACCTTCAACAGATTTTTTACAATTGATCAGAAAGCTTTGTAATGAAAATGATTCGCTATTTATTGCAGATGAAATACAATGCGGTTACGGAAGAAGTGGCAAATTTTTTACCCATCAATGGTCGGATGTTCAGCCGGATATTATTACGATGGCGAAGGGAATGGGCAATGGCTTTCCTGTTGCAGGCATCCTGATCCACCAGAGAATACAGGCACAGCATGGCATGTTGGGTACTACGTTCGGCGGCGCACCGCTGGCATGTGCAGCAGCACTTGCTGTACTTGAAGTGATCCAAAAAGAAAACTTAATGGAAAATGCATTGCAGATCGGAAATTATTTAAAGGAACAATGTACATTACTACCGGGAGTAAAAGAAGTACGCGGAAAAGGCTTGATGCTCGGTGTTGAATTTAATTTCCCTATAAAAGAAATGCGTGAAAAGCTGGTGTACGAACATCATATATTCGTGGGAAATTCAAGTCAGCCGAATACCATTCGTTTATTACCATCTCTAAGTATTACAAAAAAAGAAGCGGATGAATTATTGACCGCTTTAAAAAAGCTCAACCAAACGCAATGAAGAATTTTCTCTCTGTAAAAGATGCAGGTAATGTTGAGGAGCTCGCACAAAAAGCCATCGCAATAAAAAAAGATCGCTTTGCAAATAATAATCTGGGTGCACAAAAAACGATGGTGCTTATCTTCCTTAACTCCTCTTTGCGAACGCGATTAAGCACGCAGAAAGCTGCGCTAAATCTGGGGATGAATACGATCATTTTAAACCTCGGACAGGATTCCTGGAATATGGAATACGAAAATGGCGCGATCATGAACGGCGATAAAGCGGAACATATTAAAGAAGGCGCTGCCGTGATCGGTGAATATGCTGATATTATCGGCATCCGCTGCTTTCCTTCGCTGGTTGATCGTGAAAAAGATTATTCAGAATATATCCTGAGCAAATTTTTAGAAAATGTAAAAGTGCCTGTCGTCAATATGGAATCCGCTACGGTGCATCCGCTTCAATCATTGACCGATCTTATGACCATAAGAGAATATTCTAAAAAAGAAAAACCGAAAGTCGTCCTCAGTTGGGCGCCGCATATAAAACCTTTACCGCAATGCGTGGCGAATTCATTTGCAGAATGGATGAACAAGGCTGATGTTGAATTTGTGATCACGCATCCGGAAGGCTATGAATTGAATGAAAAATTTTCCGGTGATGCGACAATTATTTATGACCAGGATGAAGCATTCAGCCATGCAGATTTCATTTACGCGAAAAACTGGAGTTCTTATAACGATTATGGAAATATAACCGGTGAACATGCGGACTGGATGATCACAAACCGGAAAATGCAATTGACTAACGATGCCCGGTTCATGCATTGCCTGCCAACACGAAGAAATATCGAGGTTGCGGATGAGGTATTGGATTCAGCAGCTTCTATCGTTATTCAACAGGCAGCCAACCGGGAATTTGCCGCTCAGGCAGTTCTCAAAGAAATTTTAGACTTCTTATAACACTTGTATACACAATGATTTATATTATTTTTTAACACATAAATTTGATTCACGTCAATTAATTTACTAACTTCATGTGGATAATGTCGATAAATAAATTATTCACTTATGCGAAAGATTTTACAAAAAGCAGTATTTGCTGTGTTAGTGGTCTTCGTTTTTTCCGCTTCTGCATCCGTTAACCCAAGCCAGATTATAAGAAAAGGCACTAAATTGGTTTATGATGTAAATTATTCAGGTTTCAGGTACGAATTCACAATCGTCATCAAGGATCAGACGGATGCATATAGTTTTGACTGGACGCTAGGCTCCCCTATCAATAAAAAAGGTTCAATAAATGTAAGCAAGGCTGCTATTCAAAATGCAAACGGCTTATTCAACTATTTCGCAAACGGAGATATCAATAATCTTGCAGATCAATGCTGCGTGGTGTTGAGTAAAAAAATGTTTGATGCATTTAAAAGCAACAATACTATTGAGATCTTTACAGACAAAAAAAATAATGAGCTAAGTGTTTTCGGAAATGCATACAGCCATACGCAGACTTTTGGTTACAATAATGATTATTCAAATGAATTCGACTGCAAAACGGTAACAAACGGCAGCGACTACCAGATCACATATGTTGATGATCCGAACTTCCCGTTGATCATTGAAATGAATTTAGGCTGGTCAATGAAACTCAAAAGTATCTTCAATTAATTTTCTTCCATCTTATCATATCTTTCTATTTTCTTCTTATCCTCCGGTTGCTTATTCTCGTTTGTAATAAAGAATGGATGATGAAATTCTTCAGATAATAACCATGGCGCAGAACGAAGATCCTTGTTGTATACCTTAATGGGTTGAGAAGATCTCATAACTTCCTGCAGCCAGAAAACAGGACCGTTATAATGTTTCCATTCTTCATTCTCTTTCCTGGAATAATACAGCTGGATCCAAAGCACTTCCTGTTTCTGTATAGAATGTTGCGCATCATAATAAATGATCTCCCTGTACTTCAATTTTCGATTGAATTGCTTATAAATATCCGTAAAATAAGGATCATTGCAGTAATCATTCCAGCACATTGTGGAGTCCGAAGAAACATTCAATGGATCATAATTAAATCTTTGAAGAAAATCATCAAACAAACACTGGTTCATTTCCCGTTTAGGATAATAAGCATTCCACTCTCCCTTACAATATCCTTTTAATAGATCAACAGGAACAGATTTAAGATAAAGATTCCTGTTGAGGTCTAAATTAATAGTGTAAGTGAATGTATCTGTAGAAAAAATATTTTGTGCAAACAAGCAGCTGTTGTAAAGAATAATGAAAGCGGTTATAATTTTTTTCATTATAAATTATAATCCTGTTAATGCCGCTAATTCTTTTTTTGTAGATGGCAGTTTTGCAAATACCTTCATCGGGAATGTTACCTTCTTATTTGCATTTAAGCGTGCTTCAAATGTTGAAGTAAATGCACGATCTAATATAGCGATCTTCCCGTCTTTCGAATAAGTAAAAATGGTAAAATCTTCATCGGGCAATAATTTAAAGCCCGATGCAAACTGTTCAGGATAATAAGTAAGAACAGCATTTCTCTTTTTATAGACCACATAGATCATAGAATTTAGCTTTTGGGAATATCCTTCCAGTTTAAAATCCGCGATCATCGGAACAGCGTCTTCCTTCAATATCCTGTCGCAATTATATAATTCCATTTTATCTACATTGATCGTTTTAAAGGCTTGCTGCTGTGCTAACTGAATTTTGTAAAGTGTATCATTTATATTGACCAGGTCACCGTTTACCATTCCATCTGCATCTTCCCATATATTATCTCCCCACAATTCTTTTTTATTTTCGGTCAGCGGCAGA
>JAQBNI010000129.1 GCA_028288625.1 Bacteroidota bacterium
CTTTGTATGTCATGAAGCATTGGATGGCGGCGCTTCGCGAAGTTTACGCATGGATACGCTTGGTAAAAATTTCAGTTCGCACTTATTGAGAATGGAACTTGAAATCGATTCCCTCGCTTAAAAAGAAACCGATAAACCGATTCCATCGTTTAAAGCGATGGAATCGATCAAAAAATAAAAATGAATTCACTCGAACAATATTATTTCACAGAAGAACATCAAATGTTCCGCAAAACATTGCGCGATTTTTTGCAGAAAGAAGTTTTGCCAAATGTAGACCAATGGGAAGAAGATGGACAATTGCCAAAAGACATCTTTTTAAAAGTCGGCGAGATGGGGTTTTTCGGAATGACACACGAAGAAAAATACGGCGGCAGCAATCTTGATTTTTGGTACGATGTTATTTATATCGAAGAGATCGGACGCTGCGAATCGGGCGGCTTCGGCGCCAGCATTTCTGCACATCCCTATTTATCAATGTCGCATCTGAAATATGAAGGCAGCGATTTTATCAAACAAAAATATTTAACGAAAGCCATTAAAGGAGAATGGCGCGGCGCTTTGGCAATAAGTGAACCGCACGCAGGAAGTGATGTGGCAGGAATAAAAACAACTGCCGTAAAACAAAACGATCATTACATCATCAACGGTTCTAAATGTTTTATTACGAACGGCGTCACAGCAGATTATATGGTTGTGGCGTGCAAAACAAAACCGGATGCAGGTGCAAGCGGCATCAGTATGATCGTTGTAGATGCAGATGCTCCCGGCATCATGAAAACAAATCTTAAAAAATTAGGATGGAAAGCATCCGACACTGCAGAAATTGCATTCGATAATGTAAAAGTTCCCAGTGAAAATCTTTTAGGCGATGAGAACAAAGGCTTTTATTATATCATGCAGCGTTTTGAACTGGAAAGATTAACCTTAGCGCTTGGTGCATTATCTGCTTCTGAATATGCATTGGAATATACGTTGCAATACATGAATGAACGCAAGGCTTTCGGCAGAACGATCAACAAGTTCCAGGTCCTTCGTCATCGCATTGCACAGTTGTATGCAGAAGTCACTTCCGTAAAAACATATACCTATCACATTTGCAGAATGTACAACGATAAACATTATTGCGTGAAGGAAGCATCTATGTCAAAATTACTGGCGACCGAATTATCTGATAAAGTAATGACTGAATGTTTGCAGATGTTTGGAGGCTACGGCTACATGGAAGAATATAAAATGGCAAGAATGTTTCGCGACTCCCGCCTCGGTCCAATCGGCGGCGGCTCTTCCGAGATCATGAGAGAAATTATTTCTAAAATTGTAATTGATGATGTGAGTTATAGTCCACGGTCCACTGTCGACAGACCACAGTTAAATATTGAAGAATTATTTTCTTCTCTTCCATCAAGATTTAAAAAAGAAAAATCCGCAGGAATACAAATGAAAATTTTATTTGACTTCGGTAATAAAAAATATTTGATAAAAATTGAAAATGAGAATATTACTACAGAAAAAACTGTGGACAGTGGACTGTCGTCCGTGGACTTAACAATAGAAACCGACGAACAAACCTACATCAATGTTGAAACCGAAAAACTAAATCCGCAGGAAGCATTCCTGAACGGAAAGATAAAAGTAAGCGATCTTGGAAAGATGATGCAGTTCGGAACACTATTTGAAAAATTCAATAATTAAATTCAACAACTCTACAATTCAATAATTCAACAATTTATATATGGCAACATCCGCAGCACTCAGTTATTATTTTAATGAAGACCATGAAGCCTTTCGTCAATCCATACGGCAATTCCTTGAAAAGGAAGCGATCCCGAATATCGACCGCTGGGAAGCAGAAGGAAAAATAGAACGCGAACTATGGAAAAAATTCGGCGAGATGGGATATTTCGGTCTTTGCTTCCCGGAAGAATTCGGCGGTAGCAACCTCGATTTCTTTTATAACGTGGTGATGCTCGAAGAAATTTCAAAAATATTTTCCGGGGGTTTTGCCATCACCGCGGCAGTGCAGGTATTCATGAGTACACCTTATATTATTAGTCATGGCAGTACTTACCTCAAAGAAAATTATTTAAAGCCGGCTATCGCAGGTGAGAAGATCGGTTGTATTGGAATAACAGAACCCGGTGCCGGCAGCGATGCGGCGAACATTCAGACCCGCGCAATAAAACAAGGCGACTATTATATTGTAAACGGCTCAAAAACTTTTATTACAAATGGCGTTTACGGAGATTTTGTTATCCTTGTTTGCAAAACAAATCCCGAAGCAGGCGCTGCAGGTGTGAGTTTGCTGGTATTGGATCTGAAGAGCGAAGGCGTAACAAAAAACAAATTGAAAAAATTAGGCTGGCATTCTTCCGATACTGCGGAATTACATTTCGATGATGTGAAAGTCCCTGTAAAAAATCTGCTGGGTGAAGAAGGAAAAGGATTTTATTATTTAATGGGCGGCTTACAATTGGAAAGATTAGCAGGATCGATCATGGCTTATGCAGGCTGCGAATCCGTACTAGAATACTCATTAAAATATATGAGCGAACGCAGCGCATTCGGCAGAACTATAAATAAATTCCAGGTGCTGCGTCACAGAGTAGCACAATTGGCTTCTGAAATTGAATCCGTAAAGTTTTTTGTTCTTCATACCTGCAGGATGCACGCGGATGGGAAATATGCAGTGAAGGAAAGTTCGATGTCTAAATTATTATCCACGGAATTAGCGGATAAATGCATGTATCAATGCCTCCAGTTTTTTGGAGGTTATGGATATATGGAAGAATATAAAGTTGCTCGTGCATTCCGCGATTCACGTATCGGCACCATTGGCGGCGGTTCTTCAGAGATCATGCGCGAAATAATTTCCAAAATGGTCATTGATGATGTGAATTATGATCGTGCAGAATCACATATTGTAGACAGGAAAATTGAAAAGCCATCAACAGCGAAAGATATTATTATGGCACTCCCGTCAAGATTGAAAAAAGAAAAAGCTGCAAATATTTCTGGTTTATATCATTTCGATATTGCCGGACCACGCGGCGGAAAATTTACTGTAAAACTGGATGATGGAAATTGCGAGATCCTTCCTGGCCTGCAAGGCGAAGCAAAATGCTTAACAGAAGTGGAAGATGATGTATATGAAAATATTGAATCAGGAAAAGCAAATCCACAGGAAGCGCTGATGGCAGGAAAATTA
>JAQBNI010000020.1 GCA_028288625.1 Bacteroidota bacterium
CAGTTGAAAACAGATGACATGATCGGCGGTTTTGTTTACTACGATGCCAAAACAAATGATGCGCGCCTCGTTAATGATGTAATACAGCAAGCGTGTGATCTCGGAGCCATTGCGCTTAATTATTTCGAACTGACTGAATTTGAAACTTCAGATAAAAAAATAATTGCCATAAATTGTCGTGATAGGATTTCAAATCATTCTTACAAAATCAGATCAAAGATCTTTGTTTCTGCTACCGGTGTGTGGACAGATGAATTATTAAAAAAATTTGAAAATCAGGAGACAAAAAAATATATGATGCCCAGCAAGGGAGTTCATCTCGTAATGTCTTCTGATCATTTTCCAAAAGACTGTGTGATGATATTTCCAACTGCATCTGGAGATAAGCGCATGATATGGTCTATGCCCTGGGAAGAGAACCTGAGTATTGTTGGTGCTACCGATACGGAATATACAGAGAGCAATGATCGCATCGATATTCTTGAAGATGAGGTAAAATATATCCTGGATAGTGTAAATGCGCAACTGAAAAAACAACTCACAGAACAGGATATTTTAAGTGTATATGCCGGTATTCGCCCCCTGCTGAATGACAATGATGAAGATAAATCAAGCAGCCAGCGTTCACGTGATTATCGCATATGGTGGAACAACGATAATCTCCTCACTATATCGGGCGGAAAACTGACTTCCTTTTTGTCGATGGCTGAAAACTGCATTAAGGCTATTGAAGAAAAATATACGATCGACACAATTCTCAACGAATCTACTGAAAATGAATTAGTTGAAAATGAAATACTAATTGATAGATTTAAGATCAAATACGGTAAAAAAAATGCGGTCCGAATCGCTAACATTACAAAAGAGAATCCTGTTTTAACCAACACCTTCGAAAATTATGCTTATTGCCCCGCAGAGATGATTTTTTTTATCCGGTTCCAGAATGCACAAAAAATTGATGATCTCCTCACCCGGCGTACTTCCATCACGCATCAAATGAAAACGTTCGACGAAGTTTTAGTACAAACAGTTTCTGAAATCATGGCAAAAGAGTTAAATTGGTCTCACGAACAAATTACGGAAGAAATTAAATCGTACAGGAATTCATGGAAGCTGATGCATTCATGGAAGTGAGTTAAATGTGAAATAATACATTTAACGAAAACTGATAACCTATAACCATCAACTATGAAACTTGCTTTTTTGGTAAACGGAACTGCGAAGAACCTTGAAAAACTGACTAAGAATATTGAAGCTGCATTTAAAGAGCACGATCCCAAACTATTTATTTCTGAAAAAGCAGGGCATGTTACACAGCTTGCACAAACTGCCATTTCCCGCGGTTATGATACGATCATCGTATGCGGAGGCGACGGCACACTTAACGAAGCCATCAACGGTGTTATCGAATCCTTTAAAACAGGTTTAGGTTCAACACATGAAGCTTATGACTGGAGAAAAATTGCAAATATAAAAGTGGGTGTGCTCCCATCAGGAAGCGGAAACGATTTTGCAAAAACAGTTCACGTCACAAAGGAATTATCTTATTTAAAAAATCTCCTCTCACAGCAACGCTCCCAGTTAATTGATATCGGATGGGTTTCATTTTTTCAATCTGACAAAGAACCTTCTCACCGTTTCTTTATCAATATTACGGATGTCGGAATGGGCGGAGAAACAGTTTTAAAATTGCAAAAGAAAATTCCGCTTGTTGGTCCGGACATCAATTATTTCTGGGCGATCACATCAACATTAGCTACTTATGAAAAAGTACAAATAAAAGCAACGGGCGATAATTTTTTCTGGGAAGGAAAGGCTATTAATTTTGTTGTGGCAAACGGAAAATATTTTGGAAATGGATTAGGCGTTGCACCGGATGCTTCCGTAACCGATGGTAAATTCGAGATCGTAATTATAGGTGACGTTAACCTGCTCGATTATTTTAAAAATCTAAGCGCCGTGAAAAAATGCCAAAAGGTAATTCATCCACAGGTGCATTATCACCAGCTGGATAAAGTCACGATCGAATCTATGGAAACGCGAAAGATATCAATTGATATGGATGGAGAGTTTATTGGCTATGCGCCGATGACGCTTATCAACCTTACACAAAAAATAAATTTTATTATGTAAAAATCTTTCGTGTAAATGAAAAAGATCCTTCGAGTTGAAGGATCTTTTTTATTTAATATTGTTGAATTAATTTTTTATGCAGCGCACACTAAATCCATAACTCTGGTCATAGTTACCTGCGATACCGCTGCTGATAAATGCATCGTCACCGAATGAACCCATTTTCATTACACCTCCAAATGTTGTATTATGGACTGTTGTTGACCACCAAATTCCTTGATTTCCTAATCCCCCGTTACCAGTATTAAAAGTTCCCAGATGCGATCGGTCGCTCCCTGGTAATCCTGTAAATCCACTGCTGTTATCACCTGCTGAAAATGTTGTATTCCAATGTGAAGATCCCGCTTCTTTTAAATGTTTTCCGGCAGTTGACTCTCCCCCGAGATAATTGACAAGCGTAGCCCATTCTGCATCTGATGGTGCATGCCAGCCAGAAGGACATAAATTCCTGCTGTCTGTTACAGCATACCAATTGTACAAATTTCCGTAAGTAGCCGCTATACCGGCATCATTATTATAATAGCAGTATTTTCCGTCAGAGCCATTCCATGAAGTATTTCCATCTATCACGGGATCTCCATTATTGTATTTTTTCACTTTCAGGTTTTGCTTTAACCAGCATTGTGTTCCGATCTCTACAACATTATAAATATTCCCGTCAATATCCGTAACGTTAGGTCCGCAGCTACTGCCTGCACTCGTCGCAAAGCTCACTTCATTTCCATAAGCAGTTCCTGCACTATTGGTTGCATACGCGCGAACATAGTAAGTTGTACCGGATGCTAAGCCTGTTAAAAAACTGGTAAAGCTCCCTGTTCCAGTACCGTTTGTTGTTTTACTGTTTACAATTGTCGGACCCGGAGTGGTGTTCCAGCAAACTCCGCGAGTTGTAACTGCAGCACCGCCATCAGAAGAAATATTTCCTCCGCTACTTGCAGATGCAGTGGTAATACTGCCAATCGGGTTTGTTGTAAGTGTAGGAACAATAGCTGCGCTTGTCATAAACGTTATTTCGTTTCCATAAGATGTTCCTGCGCTATTGGTTGCATACGCACGAACATAGTAAGTTGTATTCGCACTTAATCCTGTCAACGAACTGCCAAAGCTACCTGTCCCCGTTCCGTTCAGCGTTAAGTTATCTGCAAGAGTAGGACTTGTATGTGTCGCCCAGCATACACCCCGCGAAATAACTGTTGTACCTCCTTGTGATGTTACGTTTCCTCCCGACGCAGCATGATCAGAAAAAATACCAGTAACAGGAGAAGTAATTACCGTAGGCGGCGCGGATGTTACATTCAAAGTTGTTAATGAAAATTCACTTCCATAAGCTGTACCCGCACCGTTTGTTGCATATGCTCTTACATAATAAGTTGTATTTGGAGTTAACCCCGATAGCACACTTGTAAATGTACCTGTGCCTGTTCCATTTGTAGTTTTACTATCTGCAATTGTTGGATTATGACTGGTACTCCAGCAAACACCGCGTGCGATCACTGCAGATCCGCTGTCAGTTGTTACATTGCCCCCGCTTTGCGCAGAAGTATTGGTTACATTCGTGATTGCAGTAGTCGTTACGACCGGGAAAGCGTAAGGCGTTAACGATGTTATGAATTTCACCTGTGTACCATACGTTGTACCTTTTTTTGTAGTCGCATAAGATCTTACAAAATAATAGGTAAGCGGCGTTAAACCGGTCATCGAGCTTACAAAATTTCCGGAACCCCATCCATTGCTCGTTTTGCTGTTAGAAACTGTAGGTTTTTCTGTTGTACTCCAGCATACACCTTTTTCAAGGATAGAATCTTTTCCATAAGATAAGAATTCTCCTCCCGTTGCCGCGGAAGTTAATGTCAGGTTACTGATCGCCATTGTTTTGAGGTCGAGCTTTACATCATTGCTCGTAATAGTATCTCCCTTTTTACATCCTGCAATAATTCCCAGTAAAACAACCAACGTTGTAAGTATAATTCTCTTCATCTCTTATGGTTTGAGTTAAATAACAAATTAAAATTGTGATATAGTTTGTAACAAATGCTAAAATAAGTATAAAAATTATAACATCAAATAAATGAGGACAATTAATATGTGTTCTTATGTAAAAAGAAAAAATGATCCACTTACCTTAAAAAGCGGGTTGAAATAAGCATGAAAATAAGTGTTATTTGATCTTTGTAGCTTTTCCGCTGAACCAGCTGGTATCCCCTGTGCCATTAACTTTATAATAGCTGTAATCCAGGATACTTTTGTTTTCCGATTTGATCTCTATGTTCCTGAAAGTGGGTAACGCAACTGAAGTAAAGGGATAAATATTAGTGTAAGTTGCATTTGCATCAATTGTTGTACCTGAACCCAGAAAATTGTCTATCGTGAGTCGTGATTCTATAAATTCTGAATCACCCGGCGCACCGGTGTTCGCCATCTTAGTGATCACCATATCAAACGCATCGTCTGAGGTAGTGGTATCAATGCCAATTCGATAGCGTATCTGTGAGCCTGATGCAGTATAATACCCCGAATACTTTTTATAAACTTCTCCTGCGGTATCTTCGTTAATTGTATTTTTTGTACAAGCAAATAATATAAACGAAAAAAAGAAAAAAGGTATAACTGCTTTCATATTGTTTAATTCTAAAATTACCATTTAGGACAAGAGAATTTATGATGGTATGGATTTCTTTTTCCGCATGCACCAAATCCAAGATTTTTACCACCCGCGCCGAGAGAAAAAGTAAAGGTTAACTGAACATGCAGAAACTGATCATTATCTTTTTTGTCGCCGCGTTGCTGACCTACAGCATTAGGATCTGTGATGATTTGTCCGTACCGTGCTTCTGTCGGATTGGAATATCGCTGTCCTTCAACAAAATTAAATTGGTCGCTCGGGTATCTTCCTGAATTCGCCCTGTTTTGTAATTGCTGTCCTTCCGGAGATAATTTGGAAATATCTGTAGGATTGATATAATTTCCACTCACATCATCGAGATAATCGGTAAACGTCTGGTGATATACACCTTCCAGCGCAACAGAAAATTTTTCAGTGATATTATATTTTACACCGATCATTGCAATGAGGTCAAATTGAAAATTGCTGTAAGTTTTTTTGTAACCGATATTTTGTCCTTCTGTTCCTAATGGTTTTAATTTAACTTTTTCACCATTCAGTTTGGTATAAGGATCAAACCAGAAGAAACCAACACCTCCGCCGATATACGGCGCCCATCTTTCCTTTTCCCCTTTCCCGGCGTCGTGTACATATTTTTTCAAATTTATTTCCGCCATTCCCTGGAACTCTACAATGTGTGTAATAAAATTCAGGTTCCGTCTCGCCCTGTACCAGCTGTCTGTTGGTCCATTTGGTCCCGGTGGCGTACCATCTGTATTTTTATCATCAGCAGCCAACATGCCGTACATCAGGTTTCCCCTTACAGCAAGCCATTTATTTACATTATACCTGTAAAAAACAGAAATACAAAAACGTGTTGCCTGGAAATCTATATCGCGGATAAACGGTGAACCAATTTTTTTCGCTCCGCCAAGGTCTGTTAATGCAAAATTCGGACCGAAGGAAAAGCCAATATCATGTCCACTACCTTCCCCTTCAGCACCTTTTGCGACAAAGTTTGAGATAGACAGCATTAAGACCAATAGGCTATAATAGACGATTTTCTTCATCGTAAAAGTTTAGTTCATCGTTAAAGTTATAAAATTAATCTATTTTTCCATTAATTTCCTACCCACCTTTGAACAAATTATGCATTTTTTTATATCGTGACCTCTTGCTGTACAATGCTCCCTTCCGTAATAAATAATCTGCAAGTGTAATTTATTCCATGTTTCTTCCGGAAAGAGTTTTTTCAGATCTTTTTCTGTTTGTTCTACATTTTTTCCTGTACTCAGGTTCCACCGGTATGCGAGCCTGTGAATGTGCGTATCAACAGGAAATGCAGGATAACCAAATGCCTGGCTCATTACTACACTTGCTGTCTTATGTCCTACTCCCGGTAATTCCTCTAATTCTTCAAACGTTTGCGGAACGTTTCCATTGTATTTTTTTACAAGTATTTTAGAAAGGTCAGAGATCGCCTGCGATTTTCTCGGAGATAAACCACATGGTCGTATAATTTGTTTAATCTTTTCAACAGAAACTTTACTCATCTTAAACGGATCATCTGCAAGTGCAAATAAATGCGGAGTAACGATGTTTACGCGCGCGTCTGTACATTGCGCAGATAACAGCACAGCGATAAGCAATGTATACGCATCTTTATGATGTAAGGGTATCGGTGGATCCGGGTACATTTTATCCAGTGTCTTTACGATAAAATCCGTTTTCTCTTTTTTAGTCACGTCGTGAAAATAAGCGGAAATGATCAGATTCTATATTGCGTTTTTGCTAAATATCCGGACCGTGTGCAACTTAAGATTCCGTTTTTAATGATTACTCTTATATTCGTCGTGTATATGGTTGAAATTTATACTGACGGTGCATCGCGCGGAAATCCCGGACCTGGAGGTTACGGTGTTGTTTTGCTTGCCAACGGGCACCGCAAAGAATTATCGAAAGGTTTCCGGTTAACTACTAACAACAGGATGGAGCTGATGGCAGTGATTGCCGGGCTTGAAGCATTAAAAAAGAATGACCTTGATATTACGATCTATTCAGATTCGAAATATGTTGTTGAATCTGTGGAAAGAGGCGGGGTATTTCAATGGGATATAAAGGCTGATTTTGCGAAGAAAAAAAACCGCGATCTCTGGAAGAAGTTTCTGAAATTATATGAATATCAAAACATCACTTTTGTATGGGTGAAGGGACATGCATCAAACAAAGAAAACAACCGCTGCGATATACTTGCTACAGAAGCTGCAGATGGATTTGAACTGGATAAAGATGAAGGATACGAGAAAGAAATGAATATTAAAAAAGGAATGTTTTAAAGAAAAAATATGCCGGCTGATGCATTGGTTCCTGTAGTAATTTTTTTCGGTGCATTGATCTATGCAACTTTCGGGTTTGGCGATGCACTGTTTGGAATGCCTATACTTTCCGTGATCATCGGAATAAAAACGGCTACTCCGCTGATGACGATGAACGGCTTTACTTTAGCTACGATCATGTTCATCAGGCATTACAGAGAGATTGACTGGAAATCCGCAAGACGCCTTGTTTTTGCTTCTCTCTTTGGCATCCCAATTGGAATTTATTTTTTAAAAAATGGAAATGAGCAGTTCACAAAACTCATTTTAGGGATCGTGATCACCGGCGTTTCAGTTTATAATTTATTTCTGAAAAAAGAAAGTATTCGCATCGGAAAAAACTGGGCGTATGCATTCGGATTTATAGGAGGTGTGCTCGGAGGAGCTTTTAATACAGGTGGACCGCCGATAGTGATCTTCGGAACATTAAGTGGATGGACACAACAACAATTTGTGGGAACGCTGCAGGGATATTTTTTGCCGAATGATATTTTTATTTTGATCTGCCAGTTTGTTGCGGGCTTACTCACGTTAAAAGTTTTGCATTATTACCTGATCAGTTTGCCGTTTTTGCTAGTGGGTTTATTTTTTGGAAGCAAGCTGCATGCAAAAATACCGGTGAAAAAATTCAACCAGTATGTTTTTGTTTTACTGCTGATGATCGGGATACTGTTTATTTTCCGGACACTCTTATCTGCCTAATTCGCCCGCTTTTATTTCGGCTCCAAAACCGACTTCTACCTGGTTATATTTTTCTCTTGAAAAAGGCTGCTGTAATTCAAATGTAGTAGAACGCACCTGGTTTGGATTTTCAACACTTACGCGCACTTGTCTCTGATATGGAGCGAATATAGAAAGATGGATCACCTGCTGGTCTTTTACTTTTAGTATGATCTTATTTTTCCATTTAGACTGGATAACCAGTTTATCAATTGTCTGTCCTGAATTATTATAAATAACACACTTATAGCTCGATGATACATATCCAAACAGGAATAATACTAATACAATTAAAAATATGGCGACGTTCCTTGTCATGGTTTAATGTTGAATGATGAATGAAAATGTTGAATGATAATATTATTGACTATTGACTAACCTTTTCCTGCAACATTTCTACTAAATTTTTAGAACCGATATATACGGGCGTTCTTTGATGCAATTTTTGAGGTTGTATTTCCAATATCCTTTGCGCTCCATTCGTTGCCTTGCCTCCTGCCTGCTCTTGTAAAAAAGCCAAAGGGTTACATTCATACATCAGTCGTAATTTGCCTGTCTTTGAATCTGATGTAGAAGGATATAAATAAATTCCACCTTTTAATAAGTTGCGGTGAAAGTCTGCAACCATCGACCCAATATATCTTAAAGAAAATGGCTTACGTGTTGTCCCTTCCATGCAATGCGAAATAAAATCTTTCACATCATCGGGAAATGAATTGTAGTTACCCTGGTTTAACGAATATGTTTTAGCATCTTCCGGAGTCTTCATTTCAGGATGTGATAAACAAAATTCGCCAATGGAAGGATCCAGCGTAAAGCCGTTCACGCCTTGTCCTGTTGTATATACCATCACCGTAGAAGAGCCATAGATCACATATCCTGCGGCAGCCTGCTTATCTCCTCTCTGCAAAAAATCTTCCAGTGTACATTTTTCACCTGCTTTCGAAATCCGTTCATACACAGAAAAAATCGTGCCTACAGGCGCAACACAATCAATATTGCTGGAACCGTCTAACGGATCGAACAGCACAACGTATTTAGCATCCTTCCTGTTTTCAAAACACACAATGTCTTCTTCTTCTTCACTTGCAATACCGCAGCATTCACCGCTGTTTTGCAAACATTTTTTCAAAATCTCATTCGCAAATTCGTCCAGTTTTTTTACCTCCTCGCCCTGCACATTTGTTTTTTCCGCATCACCTAAAATTGTATCCACTAAACCTGCTTTACTAAGATCGCGGTGCACTATTTTACAAGCCAGTACAATATCGCGCAGCAAACCGGACAATTCACCTGTCGCATCTTTATGCTTTTCCTGGTTAACCGCTATAAATTCGTCTAAAGTAATCAACTGCATACTATAAATTAAAGTATTCAAAGATAACAAGATGCAGGCTAATTTTCAGCGATTAGCTGATAATCATTTTAATTATTAATTAATAATCTTTGACCTGCACGAATAACTATTTAATTATCTTTGCAGTCCGCAAAATGAAAGGTCAACAGGAAATTATTATCAGGAAAGCAGAACCAAGTGATCTCATACAAGTGTATGAACTGATCAGGGAACTTGCTGTATTCGAAAAAGAGCCGGATGAACCTTCAAATCCTTTAAAAAAATTTATCGCGGAGGGCACGTGCAAAAATCCACGCTTCCATGTTATCCTGGCGGAAGAAGCCGGAAAAGTTATCGGCATGGCTTTATATTATTACGGTTATTCTTCATGGAAAGGTTCTATGATCTATCTTGATGATCTCGTGATAAAAGAAAAGTACAGGAAACTGGGTATCGGGAAAAAATTAATGGATGAACTGATCGCGATCGCAAAAGAAGAAAAGATCACACAGTTGAGATGGCATGTTCTGGACTGGAATGAAAGTGCGATCAATTTTTATAAAAAATATCCTGTAAAATTTGATCCGAGCTGGATAACGGTGAAACTGGAGAAAGAAAATCTGCAATAAGTTATTGTTGATGGTTGAATAAAAATAAAACACAATGAAAGTTTTCAAATTCGGAGGGGCGTCAGTGAAAGATGCAGAAGGTATAAAAAATGTTGCGTCTATTATTCAAAAATACGGAGAGAAAAATCTAGTCGTAGTGGTGTCTGCTACCGGAAAAACAACGAACGCGCTGGAAGCCGTAGTGAATGCATACTTTAAACTTTCAGGTGCTGAAGCGATCGCAGCTTTTGAAATTGTAAAAGAAAATCACAATAAAATCTGCAAGGATCTTTTCGAAAATGATGCTCATGAAGTGTTTGATAAACTCGAAAATATTTACGCGGAAGTTGCATGGCAATTGGAAGAAGAAAGAAAAGAAACTTACAATTATGTGTACGACCAAGTGGTTTCTCAGGGCGAATTAATTTCTTCTGTAATATTGAGCACCTACCTGAACGAAGTGAATGTAAAAAATAAATGGCTCGATGTGCGCGACGTGATGAAAACAGATGAGACGTATCGCGAAGCAGTTGTTGACCAGGAAAAAACACAATCTTTAATTAATTCTGTTGTCATACCTGTAATAAAAGATGGCATCATCGTTACGCAGGGTTTTATCGGGAGTACGGCGCAAAACTGCACGACTACCTTAGGAAGAGAAGGTTCAGATTACACGGCAGCAATTTTTGCAAACATGCTCAATGCAGAAAGTCAAACGATCTGGAAGGATGTCCCGGGCGTAATGAATGGCGATCCGCGCGTTTTTGATGATGCAGTTTTTATAGATGAAATATCTTTTAACGAAGCTGTGGAAATGACATTTTATGGCGCAACGGTCATCCATCCGAAAACGATTAAGCCTTTGCAAAACAAAAATATTCCGCTTCTTGTAAAATCATTTATTCACCCTGAAGGAAAAGGCACAACGGTTGGCGGCAAAGATAAAGATCTGCCGCCTGTGAGAATTGTGAAAGATAACCAGGCATTGATCACCTTGCATACAAAAGATTTTTCTTTCGTGGAAGATGGAGTAGTTGCTCAGATATTTTCCGCATTTTTTAAAGCAAACCTGAAACTGAATATGATGCAGCAGGGTGCAATTTCCTTTGAAGCAGTAGTGGATAATATCCCTGAGAAAATTGAAAAGATAAAATTATCGTTACAGGATAAATTTGATTTTGTAATCGATGAAAATCTAACCATTCTTACGATACGTCATTACACAGGTTTTGATTACATCAATAAATTTAAGAATAACAAAACTACAATCCTCGAGCAGCGGCGCCCGAGCACTTACCAGGGATTGCTTGCATAATTTACATTGCACACTTAACAGAATTTAGGTTATTTTTATTACATGGATTATATAGATTATTATAAAATTTTAGGCGTTAATAAAAATGCAACACAAGACGAAATAAAAAGTGCGTACAGGAAATTAGCGCGAAAATTTCACCCCGATCTTAATCCGGATAACAAAGAAGCACAAAATAAATTTCAGCAGATTAATGAAGCTAACGAAGTATTGAGCGATCCGGAAAAAAGAAAAAAATACGACAAATACGGCAAGGACTGGAAACATGCGGAAGAATTTGAGAAACAACAATCACAAAGACAACAGTCTTCAAACTTTGGCGGACAGCAAACTTATTCCGGTGATTTCGGCGGGGGAGACTTTTCTGATTTTTTTGAATCGATGTTTGGAGACGGACGTGGTGAACGAAGTTCGCGCAATGCAAAATTCCGCGGCGAAGATTTTAATGCAGAACTCCATTTAAATCTTACGGACGTTTTTAATACACACCAGCAGACACTCACAGTAAATGGCAAGAAGATCCGCATCACCATACCTGCCGGAGTTGAAAACGGGCAGGTGATCAAATTAAAAGGTCATGGCGGTGCAGGTGTAAATGGTGGTCCAAACGGAGATCTGTATATCACTTTTGTTATTGCGAATAATACAAAGTTTAAGCGTTCAGGAAATGATCTTTATCTTCCTGTAGAACTTGATTTGTATACTGCAATCCTTGGCGGCGATATTACCATTGATACCTTAAGCGGCAAAGTAAAATTGAAAGTAAATCCGGAAACACAAAATGACACGAAGATCCGCTTAAAAGGAAAGGGATTTCCTTTGTATAAAAAGGAAGGACATTTCGGAGATCTCTTTATCACCTACCAAATTAAAATTCCTACACATTTATCTGAAAAGGAAAAAGAATTATTTATGGAATTGTCAAAATTAAAATCTTAATTATGGAAGACGATCAATTGATACCACTGGAGATATTTTGTGTTCACCACGAGATCGATTTTTCTTTTATTGATTCTCTTGAACAATATGGATTAATAGAAGTAGTGAAGATAAAAGAAACAGGCTTCATCCCTGAAAGCCGCGTGAATGAACTTGAAAAACTGGTAAGACTGCATCATGAATTGGATATTAACCTGGAAGGAATTGAAGCCATTACGCATTTGCTGCAAAGAGTAAAAGACCTGCAACAGGAAATAATAACGTTAAAAAATAAGCTGAATCTCTACGAAGATTTTTAATACACGCCTGCTTTACACTTTTATAATCTCTATTTAACTTTGTAGCAGTACCCATAAACCAGTAGCATTTACTGAAGCTCCCAACCATTTACAGTACATGCAAATCTTATAACGATTAAAAGAAATTATGTAAGGCATATCAAGCATGTGCACTATAATTTTGTGTCTACATAATTCCCTACTAACTATTATTTAAGATTTTTAATTATTACTTATGGAACAAGTAGGCGTAATATTTATTTCAGTATGCTTATCATTAACGATGCTCACAGCCTTTACCTTATCTACCAAGAAGAGAAGATAAAAATCGTCCGGCTATCATTAATCTTAGTGTGAATCATGTAACTGTTTGGGTTAATTATATAACCTCAAGGGGAATATATATTTTAATTTTATCAAAATATATTTTTCTCTTTAACAGACATTATGAAAACAGCAGGCATTTCAATTATTATCATCGGGCTTTTGCTAACAGCGGTTACTGCCTTCACTTTCTTTACAAAGAAAAAGGTGGCAGATTTTGGAGGAGTTGAGATCACAAAGGACCAACCCCACAGAGTTAAATGGTCGCCGCTGATAGGCTTGGGAGTAACTTGTATAGGTGGTGTTGTTTTATGGCAGAGCACAAAAAAATAATTTTTCAGCAAAATCAGAAAATATGAATATCAAAAGAATCTTTGGCTCTATCCTTACGGTATTGGGTATTGCAGGTCTGGTGTACGCTGCTGTAATGTTTGCAAATTCATCCGGTATGCATAATGTAAAACCCCTCATCATTTACAGTGTACTTGGACTTATTTTTTTTATTTCCGGTATCGGTCTTGTAAAAGCAACAAAGGACGAATCATAGCACGTATCTTTTATTTCAATCTAGACTTGTGCATGAGAACTATGTAATATTTAAAATGGATTCTATAATTCATTATTCGAATATTTTCAGCAACTTTTATCAATAAAATTTTTGTCATGAACAGTAAAAGAATGATCGGTTTATTATTAACGGCGATTGGGATCATGGGTGTAATTTATACCGCAGCAGCACTCACTGCAGGCGGACATCACCATACAGTATTACGCATTATTTATATTATTGCGGGTGTAGCATTGTGTGTTTCCGGTATCCGTATGGTGAGATCTACACGGGAAAATGCATAAAAAGCCTTCGCTCAAAACTATTTTTTGAAGATGTGCATTTATTTTTTTCTCTGAATATCCTACAAGCGGGGCATTTTAGCTCTTGTCTGGCTGACTCTGCGCATTAAGTGGTAATTATCAACATGTTGCATAATTAAATTTTGTGCTACTCTCCTAATAATTATTGACAACAACATGTAAATTATATAACTTTGTATGGAGTTAATGTAATAATACTAATTACTTGACAAATTAAATTTGATCAAAATAATTTTTAAAAAAAACTAAATCTTGATTTATGAATATGAAAACTACACTCGGACTCATTTTAACAATGCTTGGAATTATCGGAGTTATTTACCCGGTTTCTGTTTTAACAAGCACTAAGGAACACAATTTCAGTCTTCTTATTGTTTATGCTGTTATCGGAGTAATTTCCGTTATCTCCGGCATAACTATGGTAAAGACAACCCAGGACGCATAATATTTTAAGCGTTTAATTCTGTAACCGGTTTCGCCGGTCCTCTAATTTATTTTTTATTGTAATGCCCATTATTCTCTACAACAGCTTCTGTTTTAAATTTCTTTCTAATTTTTTATAGATATTATTTTTCGCATTAACATGTGAATGTTATAAATGAAGGAGATAGTTATATAATGCAGCAAATATAGGGTTTCAACAACTTTATTATAATAAAACTATTTTTATGAAAACTCTTAAATCTACTATTCTTGCACTATTCTGTGCAGGGTTACTGACCACCACCACAACATCTTGTAACAGGAGTACCGGCTGCGGAACCTGGGGAAAAGTAAAAAGCAGTAAAAAAATATATGGCGTTAAGCCGAAAAATAATAATCAATATTCGCCATATAGGAAATTTAATTCGTAGTAACATACATAATTAAAATACAGCGCGTAATTGGGCTCTGCCCGTATTGATCAATTTTGCCGTACCTGTTTTCCTACCTTCATACGTAAGGCTTAACTCGAGATTCTGGGAAATATTACGCGTATAACTTGCACTCCATAAATAATTTTTACCGGGCTGCAATCCTTCTAAGATCGTATACGATTTTGTCGTACCGTTCTCGCCGGTAAATTTCACAACAGCTAGAGTAAACTTAGTTTCCAGTGTATTTTTTGCTGCTTTGTTGTAACGAAGCTCCAGTTCCATTTTATTGGCTATGGTACGTTCTCCCCCGAGGTCTGATCTGTTTTTCTTTTCTGTAAATCCGTAGCTGACAGACGTGCGCAGGCTGGTTTTAAAGTTATAAGTAAACTTCGGTTCCAGGTAATATCCATGAATGTTGTAATCATTCGGATGGAAATAATCGGAGATCAGAGATAACCTCGATTGTATAAATTTCATGTTCAAAGTAAACATGGTATTCAGGTTGTAATATCCTTCCAGGATATTGTCCATTCTTTTTCTTGTATCAAAGCCATTTATGAGTAAAACTTTATCATTCACTAATTGGTTTGTAAATGAAAATGAATAGATCGGATCCCCGGAATTAAAAATAAAAGTATTCCGGATATTCGAGTTTAAAGTGATCGTATTCGAGTCAGAAGTTCGGAAAATAAATGGGTTGAAAGATCTTAGTGCGTTGCTCTTATATGTTTTTCTTTTGATCTGCAAGTAAGATTGAAAAGTAAGCTTCGACATAAAATTCTTAAATCCTTTTTCATTAAACCAAATTGCTTTGGGTTGAATCGTTATATTTTGTGTATACGCTGTCGAATTGGATCGTACATATTCATTCAGATCTGTTAAGACCCTTACATATTGCGCGCTATCATTAAATTGCGAAGGAACAAACTCATTTAATTCAGGAATACTGTTCTGGTTCTGATCTATCCATTTATAATAACCTTGTCCCGAAGGCACTTGTATATAGGTGAACTGCCGTACTTTTTCCCTGCCTCCGCCCAGCTCATAAATAAAATTTAAACGCAATACTCCTTTCTTTATTCGTGCGCCATACTCAGTTCTTCCCAGGTATGTTTTCTCCGATTGAGCCTGTATTGTGGTATCTTTTACAACGAGATCCCTGAAAGTGAATGTCCAGTTGAAAGTTTGATTTTTAATTTGATTCGCAGTTCCGTGGAAGTCCAGTGTATGAGCAATTGTTGAGTCTTTAAAAGATCCGTTCACCACTTCAATATCTTTCCTGTATTTATATTCAAGCATGAAACTCCATTTTGCAGTGTCGGGTAAAAAAAATTGCGCGGATAAATTATTATTTCTAAATGAATTTTGTTGCAGCACATTTGTAGATTTTGTTTTGAAAATATTATTCTCCTGGAAAAAGCCAACCCCAAAACCTAATCCGCGTACCTTTGCAATAGAATAAATTACATTCACCAGCGGTCTGAAGAAGATAGATTTATACAGAGAGTCGCGCGTATTTAAAACCCGCGCTTCCATGATAATGCGCAGCCCTTTAAATTCGTTTGCAAAATTTAACCGGTTTTCATAACCCTGATATTTTTGCTGCCGTATAAAAGTAGAAAACTGGTAACCCACCTGTATCTTATGTTTGATATCGAATAAACCAGTCATATACCGCGCAATATGCTCAGTTAAATTTGCCTCGTTAGTAATGTTCCAGTCGCGGCTGAACTCTACATTCCGATAAGGCTCGATCTGCGTAAAGCGGCGATCTTTAAATTCATAATCCACTGCGTTCGTAAATACAAGATTATGCTTGAAAGAATCAACACGACTTACCTGGAGATTGGCTGCATAGCCTTTATTTTCTTTATTCCCGACGGAAGAAAATAAATTCCTGTCATAATTTGAAAATGCCATCTCTGTGCGGATCTTCATTTTATCGTTGATCTGGTAGCCTATGCCAAACGTAAACAGCAACTGACTTTTCGGAGTTACGATCAAAGTAACCGGCTCATAGCTGCCTTGTGGAATTCCGTTCAGAGGCTCTATCCATTGATACACGCGAACATTATTAGGATTTTTTGTCGGAATATAATTTCCTTTATTTTGTCCAAGATAGGAAAACGATAAAGAGAATTTTCCACTATCTGGATTTGTTTCATAAACAAAGACGGAATCGTAGGTAACTGAATTTATGGTCGAATCCACTTTGCGGTATTGCACGCGGTTCGGATCGAAAGTAGTTTCGTGAACACCGGAAATATAAGCATTGCTAATATCATTGCCAATGGTTGATAAATAGAGCTTGGTGCTATCGGAAAGTGAATTAGTGATCGGTTTATTTTTTGCATCCTGTTCGGAATAAACCTGTGTAAAAATATTCAGCTTTTTGTAATTGAAATTAATTCCTTCATGAACTGTAGTTCGAAAATAATTTTTATCGGAATACTCAAACTCCACTACGATCCGCGAATCTTTTGTAATTAAAAAACGTGGCATGAATAATACTTCACCGCTGTTATAATCCATCACATAATCGAGCAACTCTCCTCTTTGCAGGCGAACGCCGTCAACATACACTTTTTCACTTCCTGCAAGCACGATGATAAAAGATTCATTGTTACTTCCTGTTAACCTGTAAGGTCCCTGGTTGCCTTCACTTCCCTGGAAAATATTCCGCGTAAATTTCCCCCTGCTTACGGCGAGTGATGTAGATGTTTGTAAGCGGATGCCTTTTTTAAATACTAGATTATTCGCATAACTCGCTCCCTGCAATTGCTTTGAAAATCTCATAAAATAACTGTCAAAGCTTTTCAAATTATAATCTCCGGCAATAATTATATGCGGATCTTTTTTGAGTTGGATATATACCTTATCAAAATCCTGCAGCTGCTGTGTTGTTCCATCAGGCTGCAAGGGAATATTGTTATCAGTTAAAGCAGCAGTGATTTCTATTCCATTGGCTATTTTTCCGCTTAAGCGAAGATCGAGTGTTGAATTTAAAGTAAGATCCTGGTTGGAACCGAACTGGATGCCGCGCGCAAAATTTCCACTGTAATTCAAGCCTCCAAAATCTAAAAAAGATGCAGATTCCACAGATAACGGCTGATAGTAATAACTTTCATAAAAAGCAGAATCTCCCTTCCTGATGATGTTGCGGCTTTTATGCTGCACCACTGTCGCGAGATGTATAGGAAAAGAGCGGTAAGTGATCAGCACAGAATCGGGCTTCGGACTTGTAAAGAACAATTTCCCATTCGCATAATCCAGCTTATAATTTTCTTTAGGAATGATTTCATTAGTTTTCATATCCCTGATCACCAATGTACCCGGGAAAATACTCGATGTATCTATTTTCATCGTATCCCGTACAGTTGGAAATATTTTCGCCCGTAAATTGGAATAGGAAAAATCGCGCGGAGCCAGTAGTTGAGCATCAGCCAAAAAATAGCTGAAACACATAGTGAAAAAAATTACTATTTGTTTTCTAATGGTCATTCTGTTATCCAGGCAATAGCTGAATCTTAATTTAGCAGTTTCTACAGGTCCTTTGGGACAGCAGGTAAAAATAAAGACATTATTGAATAGAAATGCGTTGTACGTATCTTTTTACTCATTTATTTGTATCTGTATTTAGTTAAACGTTTATTTGCAGACAATTATATATTTATGAGCAATAAAACCGCGATTTTAAAGGAAATAATCGAGAACAGGAGAATTATTAAACCTGAAGAATTCAACGGGAAAATAATACCGGAAAGTATGATACGTGAAATTCTTCCTGCTGCAAACTGGGCTCCTACACATGGGTTAACCGAACCCTGGAGATTTATTATTTTTTCAGGAAAGGAAGGTGTTCAAAAATTCGGGCAGCTGCATGCAGATCTGTATAAGCAAGAAACTCCGGAAGAACAATTTCTTCAAAAAAAATACGATAAAATTCTTCATAAACCCGATCATGCATCTCACTTAATAGTTATCGCAATGAAACGAGGAAAACAAGAAAATATTCCCGAACAGGAAGAGTTAGCCGCTACGGCATGTGCTGTACAGAATATTCTTTTAACGGCTTCTACGTCTGGACTGGCAACATATTGGGGAACAGGTGGCATGTGTTATCACCCTTCTTTAAAAAAATATTTTGGTTTAGGTGCTGAAGATAAGATCATGGGATTTTTATACATGGGTTATTCTGATAAGGAACATCCAAAAGGATTCAGGCATACGGGTATTGAAGAAAAGATAACCTGGATGTAACTTCGCTATAATTCTTAATGCAAAAATGTTTTGATCACAACTCCGGCAACTGCTGCAATTAAGACAATATGCGGCTCCTGTATCTTTTTAAATTTATATAAAACAATTCCGCTGGCAATGGCAATAAATGCTGTGGGAATATCGACGATAGAGCGAAGCGCGAGAATACCCACAGCTCCTGCAATTGCTCCTATCGCGGCTGCTGTTACACCATCTACAAATGCTTTTATGTACATATTTTTTGCGATCTTCTTAAAGTATGGCGCGGGCAAAACCGTGAAGACATAACAAGGAAAGAAAACACCAAATGCTGCTAATATTGCGCCCTTAATTCCTGCGACTATGTAACCGATAAACCCGACAGTGATTACTACGGGACCGGGAGTGATCATTGCCACGGCGACAGCATCGAGGAATTGTTTTTCAGTAAGCCAGTGATATTCTTTTACGACACCTCCATACAAAAACGGAACAATTGCCAGACCACTTCCGAATACAAATGTTCCGGCTTTTGCAAAGAAGAAAAATATTTTCCAGAGTTGATTGTCCGCCATTGAAACAGTAACAGCTTGCAGAAAAACGGAAGGATAAAAAAATGGAAGAAAAACAGAGACGGGAATGTTTTTTTTGAATGGATAGACACGAACGATGATCGTTAAAAAACCTGCACCTAAAATGAGATAAATATTTTCTGATTTAGTTATGAAAGTAGCAATAGCAAGCACGATAAAGATCAGCCAAAGAAATTTATCTTTCCCGATTGTCTTATTCGTTAAACGATAACTACTAATTGCAATAATGCCGATCACAGCTGCACTTACACCATAGAACAATGATTGCATGACAGGCAATCCATTGTAATAAACGTAGACAGCACCAAGCAATACGACTATGATGAATGAAGGCAATACAAATGCAAGACCGACCAAAGTAGCACCAACAAATTTATAATCTACATAACCTAAATAGATTGCCAACTGCGTCGCAAGTGGACCGGGCATTAATTGCGCTAAAGTTATGCCCTCTTTAAAATCCTGTTCAGATATCCATTTTTTATCTTCTACCAGATCTCTGTGCATATAACCGGTTAATGCAACAGGACCGCCAAAACCTATTGATCCAAGCTTCAGGAAATACAGTATTAATTGCCATATAGAGTATCCCGGTTTTCCCATGCAATAAATATATCGCTTTTAAATTTTATTTTGACAACACAACATCCTTTCCTTCCCTGCAAGATCTTTTCTGATAACTATATTTTTAAATCCTTTTTGTTCTATTAAATTTCTTACTTCATTGGCATTAAATTCATTCAATTCAAAATATAATTTTCCGTTTGGTGTAAGATGACTTAACGAATACTCAGCAATTCTATCATAAAACAGCAATGGATTATTATTCTTTACAAATAATGCCAGGTGAGGTTCGAATTGTACTGCTGATGATGACATTTGATCCTGCTCGCTATTAAGTATGTATGGTGGATTGCTTACGATGATGTTGTAGAGTCCACTGTCCACTGCCCACTGTCCACGGCTTACATCTTCTTGCTGTGGACTGTCGTCCGTGGACCGTGGACTTTTCAAAATATCATCTTTAATAAACTCAACAGCTACTTCATTATCTCTTGCATTTTTCTTTGCAACTTTTAAAGCTTCTTCTGAAATATCCAATGCAAAAACATTCCAACCGGGTTTATTTTTCTTAACTGCAACAGCAATACAGCCGCTTCCTGTCCCAATATCCAAAAGACTTAGATTATTTTCTTGATTATCTTTTATGATCCAGTCCACGAGTTCTTCTGTTTCCGGTCGCGGGATCAGCACGTTTTCATCTACATACAATTCAAGTCCATAAAAATGTGCTTTATTAAAAATATACTGAACAGGATAGTGATTTGATATTTTTTCATAAATAAAATTTAATTCTTCCACTTCATCATCGCCTAGAGAAAATTCCTTCACATCATAATATCTCTTCTTAAAATAATCTTCCATCACATACTTAAATAAATTCTCCGCTTCCCTTTCGTCAAAAGCTTCCGTTAATAAAGGCACAATGATATTTCTATAGTGTTGTACGAGCAATTTTGTATTTTTGTGAAAATAGTTATTTGTTAGAAGTTATTCTCCGCAAGTGAAAGAAAATAATCTGTCCAATCATGAAAATTACATGCGCCGCTGCTTTGAACTGGCAAAGCTGGGGGGAAGCTTTGTGGCGCCAAATCCAATGGTTGGTGCAGTCTTAGTGTATGGTGAAAGAATTATTGGCGAAGGTTACCATCAGAAATTCGGTGAAGCGCACGCAGAAGTAAATTGTTTGCGTTCAGTGAAAAATGAAGACCGTCATCTCATTTCAAATTCTACTTTATATGTGAGTTTGGAACCTTGCACTCATTATGGAAAAACTCCACCGTGCACTGACCTGATCATTCAAAATAAAATTCCAAAAGTCGTGATCAGTGTGAAAGATAATTTTCATTTGGTAAAAGGAAAAGGAATTGAAAAACTTATAAAAAATAATGTTGACGTTATACAAGGCATTTTGGAAAGCGAAGGAAAAGAATTGATCAAGCATTTTTTATTTTTTCATCAATATAACAAGCCTTATATCACATTGAAGTTTGCACGATCCAAAGATGGCTTTATTGGAATTAAAGGCGAAAGAGTTTTAATAAGTAACGATCTCTCGCAACGTCATACACACAGGTTGCGCGCCGAACATCAATCTATATTAGTTGGAAAAAATACTGTGCTTACAGATAATCCATCGTTGACTGTACGTTACTGGAACGGCAAAAATCCAATCAGGATTATTTTGTCGGATGAAGCAGCAATCCCTGAAAATTATCATGTAAAGAATAGCGAAGCGAAAACCATTTTTATAAATGATGATATTCAAACAGCAATAAAAAAAATTGGTGAAAAAAATATTATTTCTGTTTTGGTGGAAGGCGGCGCAAATACTCTGCAACAATTTATTGATGCAGGCTTATGGAATGAAACGCATGTGATCACTTCAAACACAGAGCTAAAAACAGGAATAAAGGCGCCTTTAATTCATGATGAACTGCTAACAAACATTCAACTGGAAGATAATACTGTACAAGTATTTAAAAACACACAAGCCTGATGCTGTACCTATTGCTAAGTATTATATGCGCAACTTCCTTAACGATCATTCTTCGCCTTTTTGAAAAGTGGAATATCCGCACCGAATATGGCATTGTTTTGAATTATCTCGCATGCTGTATTACCGGATTACTTGTGATGCCGGAGAAATCCCTGCTAATGCAAATTCCTTCCTGGAACGGCTGGTGGATCTGCCTGTTACTTGGTCTTGGCTTTATGTTTGTATTTATCATGATCGGCAAATCGGTAAAGCTATTGGGCATTACAACAACAAGTATCGCATATAAATTGTCATTCATCATTCCTGCAATGGCAGCGATCTTATTTTACGGGGATTCACTCACTGCATATAAGGTGTGCGGAATAGTTCTCGCAATATTTGCGATCTACTTTATCACCAATCAACGTGAAGAAAGGAATAAAGAAAATCAAACTTATCTTAAAAACTTATGGCTGTTGCCTGTTATTATTTTTGTAGGTGCAGGAAGTCTCGATGCACTTTTTAATTTTATTCAACGCAACTACGCTCCTCCCGGCTTCGATCATATCGTCACTATTACTGTATTTGCAGGTGCATTTTTATCAGGCATACTGCGTTTTGGTATGCAAAGAGAAATGTATCGATGGAAAAATTTTATCGGGGGAATTATTTTAGGCATTCCGAATTATGGCTCCTTATATTTTTTATTGCAGGCGTTAAAACATCCCGTATATCCGCCATCAACATTATTTCCTTTAAATAATCTGGGTATCGTTTGTCTTTCTGCAATTGCAGGATGGTTGTTATTTAAAGAACGATTTACTTTTTCAAAAATCATAGGATTTATACTCACAGTTGCTTCAATCATCATCATTGGATTTCTCAAATAAATTCTGCAGAAATAATTATTTCAGTTTTTTAGGAAATCGGAAATTGAATTGTGTCGTCATGCCTAATTGAAAACTCATTGGTTGCCCTTTTTTCAAAGTAGATCCGAAACCCGCGCGCGCGCCGACAGTCAGGCACATAAAGCGTGTGAGGAAAAGATCGTAATCAAATCCACCTGTTAAGCCGAGCTCTGTTTTATTATATCCCGGTGCATTCTGCATACGCTCTCCATCGAACAATACTTTTTGCTTTACCAGGATCGACATTTGCGGACCGAATAAAAAACTCACCGCCATCGGTCTTGTATTAAAATTATTGATGAAAGTATGTTTGTATTTCACCATTAGTGGCAGTTTTGTATACATCAGATTCACACTTTTGCTATGAGGACCATCCTGCTGTTCAACCAGGTATTTCTGACCCTGTTCAGAAACCTGCAATTCCAGCTCAATTCCCCATCGATCGGTGTAGTCGTAACCGATGTTTATGCCATAAGCTTTTCCTATTCTCATTTGCGGCTTGATGGAAGTTGTGTTTTCATCAGCACTGTAATATTTGTTCGTGAGCCAGTTATTATTGAGGTTGAAAAACGCACCGATGTGAAAACCTTTGTTGATATCGTATCCGTTAAATTGTTTTTTGATCCTCAGCATTTTTGCTTTTTTAGGATCCAGGTTAATGCTACCTGACTTTGATTCCAGCTTTAATTTCTCAAGTTTTTCCGGCTTCACCAGCGACTCTAAAACCTGTCTTGAACTCAACGGAGAAGCTTGTGCTTTAACCGGCGACATGGAAACAGTCAGTGGTTCAGCTTCTGTTTTTCTCATCGGTTCTGCAATTGGAGTAATATCTTCTGCTGCTGTAATTTCAGAATTGGTATTATCATTTGATGCTGCTAAAGTATTACTTCTTCCCCCATCAATTTCAACAGAAATATTTTTTACATTTTTTTCTGCATCTGAGTTGTCTGAAGTAACATTATTTTTTAAGTTTGCCTCTATACCTTGCGAAGAATTTGTTGAAATAGAAGAAGCAATAAATGCATTTACTTGCTGCGGATTATCAACATTAATTTTTTCTACAGAAACTTGTTTTACTTCAAAGCGTTTTAGTCTTTCCTGTCTTTTAGTATTAAACACATCATCTTTCTTTGACGCATTATTTTCAGGAATATAAAATGATGCAACAGAAGCATTGTTCTGAACATTTGAACCTTTATTTTTTGAAGAAGTTTTATTTTCTACAGTGGTTGCTGAAGTATTTAGTGCAGTTGTAATGGCGGGATGAATAGTTCCCGAAGCTAATTCATCTTTCAACAATCTTTTTTTGATCGCGATCTTGCTTACATTATTTTTAAGAAAAAGTGTTTTGTATATGAAGATACTTGTGGAAGATGAAAAGCCCAATATACCGAGCAACAGCAAATATTTGTATTTACTATACCATTTCGTATTTGCAGGTAACTGTTTTTCAATGCGGTCCCACAAAAACCTTGGCGGCTCTGCAGTTGCATCTTCCAGTGTCCTCTTTACAAATTGGTCAAACCTGTTATTTGACGATCGCAGCACTTCTTTTTACTATTTCAGACTTTTTAACCATATCCATTAACAAGTATCTTGCCCTGGATAACTGTGATTTCGAGGTGCCTTCGCTGATCTCAAGGAGTTCTCCTATCTCTCTGTGCGAATACCCTTCTACCACATACAAGTTAAATATCGTTCTATAACCCGGTGATAATTTATTGATCATATTCATGAGATCCTCCAACTGAAGGTCGTCTCCTGAATCTTCCCAGGTTATATTTCTGTTTACATCCTCCACATTGACCATCGGATACATTTTTGTGGATTTCCTGTAATGTTCTACTGCGGTGTTCACCATGATCCTTCTCACCCAGCCTTCAAAAGAACCTTCTCCGCGGAATTTATCAATATTGACAAAAACCTTGACGAAACCTTCCTGTAAAAGGTCTTCTGCGGCTTCGCGGTTTTTGGCGTAGCGCAGACAAACGGAAAACATCCTGGCTGACAATAAATTATACAGCTTATACTGAGCTTCCCGCAGATTGCGCCTGCAACCGGCAATGAGCTCGTTATATAGTGTTATTTTTTCGTCCTGGGGTTGCATATCCGTTATAAAAAGCGTGTTTTTTAAAAAAATTGCGATCTTCTTTAAATTTAATAGTATTCAGACAAATATGTAATTAATTTTTTTGTGGCAATGCCGCGATGGCTAATGGCAGATTTCTCTTCCAAAACCAGTTCTGCCAGCGTTCTTCCGTCGGGTAAAACAAATACGGGATCATAGCCAAATCCATGTAAACCCGTTTTATCGAAACCTATTGTTCCCTTCAGTATGCCGGTGAACTGATGCTGTACACCATCAATGATCAATGTGATCACCGTTTTAAACTGTGCTGCCCTGTTTTTTATCCCCTTCATATTTTGGAGTAATTTATCCATGTTTTTATTTGCATCCTTTTCTTCACCTGCATAACGTGCACTATATACACCCGGTTCTCCATTCAATGCTTCAACTTCCAGCCCTGTATCTTCAGAAAAACAATTCACTTTAAACTTTTGAAAAATGTATTCCGCTTTTTCTATCGAATTATCTTCGATTGTATCGTGTGTCTCAGGTAACTCCTCATTACATCCGATCTCATTCAGTTTTTTTATCGTAAATTGTCCGGAAAGTAAGATCTCTATCTCCCTGATCTTGTTCTCATTGTTGGTTGCAAAAACAATTTCTTTCATTTTGCAGGCTTAAAAGATAGTTGTATTTGTTCCCAAAGCCTGTTTTTTAAGTCCTTTTTTTGCTCTAAAATTTCCGGTGCGTCTACTTTTAAAAATTCTATATTGGAAACATTTAATATCTTATATGGAGTAGCATCAAAATTTATTCCAATCTCATTTTCTTTCACCCCAAATAAAAAACATTTTTTAAGTGTCAACGTTTTTTTCAATTCTGAAAGCCTTACAGGCTGTTCGGAAATATCTATGAAAAGAAAATTTTCGAGCTTAAGCTTTAATCCGTTACAGATCATTTTTTCCAGCAGACTGCGTTGAATTTCCGCTATAGCCGCATCCTTATCTTTTTTATAAAAAACGACGTAACCTGCGAATTCTGCCGGCACCAGAATGCCGCCTGAGTTTTTTAGAACGAAAAAGTTATTCATCAATTCAATTTAATCTTAATTTATCAATTGGATTCCAATTTAAAACGCTTTTTTCGTTACTTTGCAATTAAATCGATTTTATGTCAACTCAAGTTATGGAATTGGAAACATTACCTATAGTGATCGAAAAAGTAAAAGAGAGTAAATTGTCAAAGATCGACTTTAACAATCTGCCTTTCGGTAAAACTTTTTCAGACCACATGATGGTTTGCGAATACTACGACGGCAAATGGCAGTCTGCAAAAATTCAGCCTTACGGAAATATATCCATCAGCCCGGCATGTAATGTTTTTCATTACGGGCAAGCGGTTTTTGAAGGCATGAAAGCATATTATAAGGAAGATGAAAGCGGCATTGTTTTATTCCGTCCGGAAGAAAACTGGAAGCGCTTAAACAAGTCTGCAGTGCGCATGTCTATGCCTCAGGTTCCCGAAGAATTATTTATGGAAGGTATCAAGCAATTGATAGAACTGGATAAGGCATTTATTCCTGCACAGGAAGGAAGCTCACTATACATCCGACCGTTTATTATAGGCACGGAACCGTTTATCGGCGTAAGAACTTCTGACCGTTATTTATTTTGCATCATCATCGGTCCTACCGGTCCGTATTACGGAGAACCTATTTCCGTTTTGGTGTACGATACTTTTATCCGCGCAACAAAGGGCGGCTACGGCAATGCAAAGGCTGCAGGAAATTATGCAGGCACTTTATATCCTGTGGAGCAGGCAAAAAAATTAGGTTATAAAGATGTGTTGTGGCTCGATGGCGAACATAAAAAATATGCGAATGAAGTTGGCACAATGAATATCTTTTTTGTGATCGATGGAAAACTGATCACTCCTGAAACCGATGGAACAATACTGGAAGGTATTACAAGAGACAGTGTAATTAAAATCGCAAAAGATTTCGGGTATACTGTTGAAGAGCGCCCGATCTCTATTGATGAAATTGTTGATGCGCATGACAGCGGGAAGCTCACTGAAATGTTTGGCGTAGGAACTGCAGCGGTAATAAATCCTATCAATCGCTTTGGATACAAGGGCAAAGATTATTTGCTGGATGAAAATAAATTTGTCATTGCGCAGCAATTAAAAAAAGAACTGGTATCCATTCAAAAATGCATTATCGAAGACCGCTTCGGATGGGTTGTGGAAGTGTAATTCTCTCTTATAAATTTTACTGTCACGAATATTTTAATCATATGAAGCTTTTTACCTTCTGCATCATTGCATTTGTATTTGGTTGTGTGTTTCCGTTATTTTCTCAGGATAATTTACCATGCGCAAATGAAAAATTTCAGCAACAGCAATTAATTGATCCAGTATATAAAAAGGAATTTGATAAAGTAAATAATGCGATCATTAGCGGAATGAACAAACCTGCTGCAGGCCACCCGGTTTATACTATTCCAATCGCAGTGCATGTTTTACATTTAGGTGAACCTATTGGAACCGGTAGCAATATCTCTGATCAGCAAATTATTGATGCAGTTCGCGGTGCAAATGAAAGGTGGCGACATGTGATCGGCAATGGCTTGGATATGGAAGTGGAGTTTTGTCTCGCACAATTCGATCAGCATGGCAACCCGAGTACGGGAATTGACAGGATCGATGCAAGTTCAATGCCGGATTATAAAGATTACGGCATCAGTTATGTTGGAGCATTAGGCGAACCGGGTTCCAATGAAGAGAATACAAAAAACCTGCTGAACTGGCCGCACAATTATGTTTTTAATATCTGGGTGGTGCACAGGATCGCGGGAGACTGGGGCGGTTACGCGTTTTTTCCTTTCACTTTTAATTATCCGACGGATGGCGTGGTGATCACTTCGAATTCTACAACTTATTCGAGCACTACCCTCGCACATGAGCTTGGACATGGCATGGGGCTTTTTCATACTTTCCAGGGTGATGAAAATGGCTGTCCTGCAAATGATCTTTGCTTTCTCCAGGGTGACTGGGTTTGCGATACACCGCCGCATAAAAAACCCGATTGTGGTGCCAGCGCTAATTGCTCCAATAACCCGGACAGCGTTTTGATCAATGCATACAAAAACTATATGAGTTATTGCGGCGGTAGAGACCGTTTTACGCCGGGACAAAAAGAAAGATCGCGTCTTGCGATTAAATCTTCTACACGGGTTGACTTGCTTCGCTCATATGCGTGCAGCGGTCCGCCTTGCGATACTGCTTTTACACAAATTAATTCGAGAACCTGCAATCCGGCAAATGCAGGTATTCACATTGATACATTATTAACTTCAAAAGGCTGCGATAGTATTGTGAAAATAATTACAGCTTATATTCCGCCTGTTGCCACGCAGCTTTCTGCGCAAACTTGCGATGTTTCAGCTGCGGGAATACATTTTGATACTTTAACTTCTTCAATGGGATGTGACAGTATTGTGAAAACAACGACCACTTTTATTTCACCCGTAACCACACAGCTTAGCGCGCAATCCTGCGATGTTTCGGCAACGGGGATACACGCTGATACTTTAGCAGCTTCAAGGGGATGCGACAGTATTGTAATCACAACTACTTCTCTTATTTCTGCCGCTGTTGCAGATTTTAATTTTTTACAAAATGTATTTACTGTGACGTTTCATAACAACTCACAAAATGGAAATAATTATTACTGGAATTTCGGGGATGATTCTACTTCAACAGAAGCAGAACCTGTTCATCAATATCTTCAGGCAGGTTCTTACAATGTTTCATTGATCGCACAAAATACCTGCGGAACAGATACAGCTCATTCTACCGTAGACATATTCTTAACCGGTATAAAAAACCACCACAATTTAAATTCGCTTCGTATTTACCCCAACCCCAATAGCGGAAGCTTTACGTTTGATATGGATATTAAAGAATCTTTCATTGCAGAGATCATTAATACGCTTGGGCAAATTGTTGAACGCCAATTTTTATCTGCAGGAAAACAACATAACATATCACTTCACAAAATTATTCCGAAAGGAATTTATCAACTTCGCATAAGAAGAGATAATGGGGAGATCTCAGGTGAAACTCAATTCAGTATTCATTAAATTTTGCAGGTTAAAACTTCGCTGCTATTATTCTCACAACTATTTTATTTTTAGATCATTAATTTAAATAAGGCAATAAATACCTTAATAACGTTACTTATTTGTATTTTATTTAATGAAGGAATTGCGCTATATTTCTAATTCAAGGTAAATTTATGAAGCGCTATCTTATCCTGGTTATTTTATTTTCTGTTACAACTGAAAAAATTCATGCACAATATGTAATTCCCGATTCAGCGTTTGCTGCCTATTTAACTTACCTGTACCCCGATTGCATGAGCGGAAAAACACTTGATACGAATTGCAGTGCATTGGTTGATACGGCTCAATTATATGTCAGTTTGTATTCCGCCATTCATTCGTTGGATGGAATCAAATATTTAAAAAAGCTGAAGCGGTTGCAGTGCAGCAGCATGGAACTTACTGAGCTGGCGGAACTACCGCCTTCCCTCGAGGATCTTGAGGCATATGCCAATCACTTAACTTCGTTACCGGATCTTCCGCACACATTAAAAATATTAAATTGCGGCGACAATTTGTTGACTGCCATACCCGCACTACCTGATTCTCTAGACTATATCCAATGCTATCAGAACTTATTGACTTCATTCCCTGCATTGCCAAACACAATCCATCATTTAAGATTCGAAAAAAATCAAATTAGCGTTCTGCCTGTCTTACCTGATTCTTTATACTTTTTGGGTGCCCGGGAAAATAAAATTACAACGTTGCCGCCGCTCCCGTCACACCTTCATGATTTAGACGTGAGTGAAAATCAGCTAACATCATTGCCGGCATTACCTCCTTTGTTGGTCAATTTTTATTTTGATCACAATAATATCAGCAGTTTACCGGTGTTGCCTGACAGCATTGTTAATTTAAACGGAGCACGAAACCATCTGACATCATTACCACCTCTGCCGGTCAATCTTGAAAATTTATATTTAGTCCATAATGACCTGACGAGTATTCCAACGCTGCCAAATAAAATATACAGGTTGATTCTTGACAGTAACTATATCACATCATTACCATCTTTACCTGAATCATTAGGGTGGTTATATGTAAATAATAATGAACTGATCAGCATACCCACGTTGCCTTCACGCTTCAGTGACCTCTATTGCAACCATAATCATCTTACTTCATTACCTGCTTTGCCAACTTCCTTGCTTGATCTCGATTGCAGCTACAATAATATTGCGGAACTTCCAACGTTACCTCCATATATATTAACGCTCTATTGCCAGCATAACCAGCTTAGCGATCTGCCTCTTTTGCGAAGTGAAATGTGGAACCTTGACTGCAGTAATAATAAAATCACACATCTCAGTAGTATTCCGTCGCTTGAATTTTCAGGATTTAAATGCGATTCAAATTTACTGACCAGTCTTCCTGCGATCCCTATGTATACAACGAGCATTTCCTGTAATCATAATCTATTGACCTCTTTGCCTGAATTTCCTGACGGTATGACTTTTATATCGTGCAACGACAATCAATTGACGAGTTTAATATTACCTGTTTCAGGAGTAACCTATTTGAGCTGTGCTTATAATAAACTAACGTCGTTGCCTGCTTTGCCACCTATGAGAGTTTTGGATTGCAGTCACAATTTACTCAGTACGTTACCAGATCTGCCCGATTCCCTGCGTGAATTAAATTGCACTTATAATCCGTTAAGCTGCTTACCTGAATTTCCTCCGTTTCTTGGTATTCCGGGTGAATATTATTTTCCGGATTACATCAGATCCATTGGAGGGCTTTATGTAAAACACACAAACATAAGCTGTTTTGCTCGCGTACCTGATGTTACTGCAGTTGTAGATACGTTACTTCCTGTTTGCACAAACCTCTCCGATATTTGTAATGTGCATCCTACCATGAGCGGAAGAATTTACTGGGATAAAAATTACAATAATCAATATGATTTCCCGGAACCATTCCTTTCTGACCAAATAATAAAAGTGAGCCCGGGCAATTGGACAAGCAATAGTGATCAGAATGGACTATATCACGTGAAGCTGGATACGAATATAGAAAACACCATCAGGTGTTATTCTACACTGAATTATGCTAGTATTTTCCCTTCCAATTATAGTATATCTCCAACCACTCTGGAGAATGTACCGGGATCATATGATTTTGCAATTCAGATACCCCCGGGAATTTATGATCTCGAAGCAGGACTCGCATCCGGAGTTGCACGCCCCGGGTTTCTTACGAATGTAACGGTGACCATCAGTAATACGGGAACTGAAGATCAATCTGATATTATTTTAAAGCTGAAAAAACCCACAGGCTTTGATGTTTACAGTTCAAGTATAACACCATCATTGATTGTTGACGATACACTTATTTGGGAAAACTTTTCACTGGAACATTTTAAAAACACTTCCTTCCAGGTTACGTTACAGGTTCCTCAGAATGCAACAATCAATTCTCTGGCAGAATATGAAGCATGGGCATATGGTGTAAATGGAGATACGACACCCGCGAACAATTATGCGCGATGGACAGAAGCAATACGAGGCTCGTATGATCCGAATGATAAGGTCGTTAATAAAAATGTTTTATCATCAACTTATTCGGATTCAGACAGACTTATATATACCATTCGATTTCAAAATACCGGCACAGATACAGCATTCACAGTAATTGTCCGAGATACCATTTCTTCTATGCTGGATATTTCGTCATTAAAAATAATTAATGCGAGCCATCCGTATCAATTGATCATAAGAGATAAAAATATAGTCGAAATAGCATTTTCGAATATTCAATTGCCCGATTCAATCCACGATGAGACAGCTTCTCATGGTTTTGTTCAATTATCTTTAAAACCACGAAACGGTCTGCAGGTAAACGACGAGATTAACAACTCCGCATCCATTTTATTTGATTATAACTCTCCGGTAAAAACTAACACTGCACGCACGAGTGTACAAATTATTATTGGGGTGATGAATATGTCCAAACTCTCATTCAAACTTTTTCCTAACCCTGCTGCGGAAAAAATTATTGTGGAATTACCTTCCTCTGAAAATTGCAATTGGCAGTTAACGGATATCAGCGGAAAAATGATATTGCGAAATTCTATAAACGGCAAAAAACAATTTGATATTAATGTTGCTGGTATTCACGAGGGAACTTATATTTTATCAATGGAAGTAAACGATAACTTCTCCTCATCAAAAATTATTATTGTGCGATAAAAAAATCCCGGACCAAGCCGGGATTTTATTTGTAACCATTTTGTTTCGGGTTTGCCCGTTACATAAACCAGCCAATCATTTTTTTAATGAATTTTGTTCCTCCTGCAGAATAAGGCGGGAATCGCTGTTTGAAATCACTTAATGTAGATTTTTTAAGAACCCCTTTTAAATGACTGAAGGTATCGAAGCTCAATTTACCGTGATATGCACCAATGCCACTCTCTCCTACTCCGCCGAATGGCAATTCAAACTGACCGACATGCATTAAACATTCGTTAATAGAAGCATTTCCTGATGATGTTTCATTGAGAATTCTATCCTGGTAATTTTTATCGCCTGAGAAAATATACAATGCGAGCGGCTTATTGCGGGAGTTAACAAAATTGATGGCTTCATCTAATTTTTCATAAGTGATTATAGGTAATATGGGACCGAAGATCTCTGCCTGCATGATCGGATCATCCACATTCACGCCATCAATTAAAGTGGGTGCAATGTAAAGATCTTTAATATCTGTTTGTCCGCCCATCAGCACGTTTCCTTTCTCCAGTAATTTCGTTAAACGTAGAAAATGTTTTTCATTGATGATCCTGCCGAGATCATTGCTCAGCTGCGGATTTTCTCCAAAAAATTCCTTTGTAGTTTTCGTGAATTGCTCTACAAATTTTTGTTTTGCTTTTTTATCTACCAAAACATAATCCGGCGCTACGCAGGTTTGTCCTGTATTCGTAAACTTACCCCACACCATTCTTTTAATTCCCCAGTTTGTATTAAATGTTTCATCTACAAACAATGGACTTTTCCCTCCGAGCTCCAAAGTGACCGGCGTCAGATGTTTTGCAGCTGCCTGGTAAATCTGTCTTCCCACTTCAGGACTTCCTGTAAAAAATATGTAATCGAATCGTTGCTCTAATAATTCGTTGCTTTGAGAAATATCGGTCAGTACAACTTTAAGAAATTTTTCCTCAAAATTTTCATTGATCATTTTTTCCATGATCTTCGCGGTATGCTCTGACATGCGTGAAGGTCTGATCACGCAGGTATTCCCGGCAGATACAGCTCCGATCACGGGCGATAAAGCCAGCTGTAAAGGATAATTCCACGGAGCAATAATATAGGTTACACCATAAGGCTCTGCCTGTATCCATGAACTTCCGATCTGGTGAAACAGCGGCGTTTTTACTTTACGCGGTTTTGCAAGCGATCTTATTGAACTCAGTGTATGATCAATATCGGCGATCAGGAAACCGATCTCCGTTCCGTACGCTTCCATAGGAGATTTATTCAGATCTTTTTTCAGCGCATCCATAATGCCTTGTTCATTGTCAACAATTATTTGTCTTAATTTTTTTAATTGCTGAATTCTGAATTCTACATCCTTTGTTTTTCCGGTATTAAAAAAAGCTCTTTGTTTTGCAACCAGTGCTGCGGCATCAAAGGCTACCTGTACGGGACGTTCCATTGTTGTTGACATATTTTCCATTTTAATTGTATTGATGTAAATTGTTTAATTATACTTTATTCCCATTTTTTTAAAAACAAAATGCATAAGCCATGCAGGACCGATCAACAGGAATTGCATGTCTTCAAAAAAAGAAGGTTTTTGTCCTTCAATTTTATGACCGATAAATTGCAGTATCCAGGCAAAGACAAATACACCGATCAATATATATAGATAAGTTTCTGCTCCGATCGAATTGTATAAAAGTGAATTCAGGTATAACATGATTCCGCCTATCACTAAAAATCCTGCGAATAAAGGAATAGAAAGCCGCAAGTAGAAGATTAATGCGAATGCATAAAAAATGGTAGCTGCATTGATCCAACCACTTGTGCCATAGTGCAAAGGAATACACCATAGCAATCCTAAAACGGTGAACATAATAACAGGCACACAAAACCAATGGATCAGTTTATTCGTGGGATTCTGGTGGTCGCGACCATATAAAAGCAACCAATCATCAACAGTTTTCATACTTCAGGAAACTTTGTACTAAATTACCTTTTTTTTCAATACCCTGTGATCAGACCGATATTAAAAGTCCGTTATATGTGATACTTATCTTAAGTAAAAAAGCAATAAAAGTTTGTGAATTAATGATTTTGGCAATATCTTTGCGGGCTACTTATAAAAACACAAAATGAAAAAAATCAACTTACCGCTTGCTACATGCATGCTCTTAACGCTTGTATCTGTTCTTGGATGTAAACCGACACCTGATCCAACCATAGATGAAAGCAGCTATATAGGAATTTATTACGGAAAGCATTATTTAGCCGATAGTGTAAGTTTAAGAACTATAGTAGGAAATGAGAATATGATCTATGATGACACACTTGAAGTGACCAACGGTGCCAGTGCTACAGATGGAAAAGTAAATGCAAAAAGTATACTTTTAGGTGGGAAAACTATTGAGATTGATGTATCTACAGGAATTATTACACCGGTGTATATAGGAAACATCACGGTTTTGTCAACCACATTAAAGGATTCAAAATTTAACACCGGCAGCATTGCTACATGGGATGCTTCAAAAACTACTGTGACTACACACCTTACTGCAACCGTAACCTATGTTTTAGGCAGTACGGATATTCCTATAACACCTGTAATCATAAACGGCAGTTTTGTAAAACACTAATTCGATTTTAAATAATTGATGTTGCAACCATTTTTGGAAAAATGCATTCTAATCATTAATAAATTGAAGCTTTTATCATCATGATCTAAAAAATAACAGGAAAAGCTTTTGATTTCAGTTTTTTGATAATATCTTTGAAAAATACATTCGTTAACTAAAAAAAAAATAAAATGAAAAGTAAATTATTATTCTCTTTTGCAGTAGTAGCAGCATTCGCTGTTGTAATGTTCTCAGGTTGCAGTAAATCTTCAACCACTAACAACAATAATAACGGCTGCTTCGACTTCGCGACTGCATCAGATACAGGTCAACATACTGTTTATGCAGGTACTGTTGCCTTACCTCTAAGCAAGATCCACGATTCTTTAACAGCTGCAGTAAGTGGAACTACAGTGACTATTCATACGCAGGCACTTAATAGAAATTTAACTGGTACTATTAATGCTTCTGATTGTAACCAGATCGATTTGGATTCAATTATTTTTGGCGTTAATGATTCTTTATTGATACCTACAACCCTTTCTGGTCTTGGCGGTTTTGTAAGAATTAAAAATGTACGAGCTGGCGGAACAGGTAAGATTGATGCTAACGGTGTTATTACTACCAAAATCAATGTGGTAAGTGGAACTACTAATATTAGCACTCCAATTGATTTAACAAATATTACACCTGCGATTGGGTTAAACCTTCAAGGTACTTTTATTCATCGTTAATTTATTAAAGTATATCATATAAACTCCCCTCCTTTGAGGGGAGTTTTTTTGTGGGAAAATTTTTAGATCAATACACGTTTTCTTACATTAAATTAACATACATTTGCATTTGCTAAAAACAACACAGATTTACAAATCAAAAAAAATCACATGAAGAAAATTTTCCTGTTTCTTTTAATCAGTAATTTTATTCAAATGTATGCCCAGAACGCAACTGTGAAGGGTGTATTAAAAGATTCAAAAACCAATGAAACATTGATAGGTGTGAATGTCGCTTTAAGCGATAGCAGTACCGGTACCACATCAGATGTGGATGGAAAATATGAGCTGTCCGTTAAGCCCGGCAATTACAAAATCACTTTCAGTTATGTTGGATATGATAATATTACAAAGGACTTTTCCTTAAAAGCAAACCAAACAGTGGAAATGAATATCATGATGGGCGAATTGCAAAGTATGCTCGATGAAGTGGTTGTTACCAGCAGTAAATTTGAAAGAAAGATCGGCGAAGAAAGCGTTTCCATAGATATTATTAAACCCGCAACATTTGAAAGGCAAAACCTCAATAATGTAGGCGAGGCTTTACAAAAAAGTTCCGGAGTTACGATTGTGGACGGGCAAGCCAACATCCGCGGTGGCTCAGGATATTCTTACGGCGCAGGAAGCCGTGTGTTATTGCTGATGGATGACCTACCAATATTACAGGCAGATGCAGGTTTTCCAAGCTGGACAAGTCTTCCTGTTGAAAATATCGGGCAGATCGAAGTGATCAAAGGTGCGGCATCTGCATTGTATGGTTCTTCCGCTATGAACGGTATTGTAAACGTCCGTACTGCTTATCCTACTTCAAAACCTTATGCAAAGTTTTCTATTTTTGGTTCAGTCATAGATAATCCAAATTCAAAAGAATATACCTATGATCCTGCATCGCAAACGATTACCGGCACAACCAATGTCAGCAAACAATGGTGGAAACTTGATAGTGTTACATTACATGCAGACAGCCCTATTTTCGGTAAAGATACTACAGTTGCTAACACCAATCACAATCGTCCGTATGATGCAGGTTTTTCCTTTTCTTATCGTGAAAAAATAAATAAGCTCGATGTTGTCGCCGGTGGAATGTTTTATAAAAAACAAGGTGCTAAATGGGGAGATGTTGAAACTCGCGGGAGGTTTAATATGAATCTTGGGTACCATGTAAACGATAAGCTGATTGTTGGTGTGAATACGAATATTGCAACATCTAAAAGCCAGACGTTTTTTTTATGGGGTGGGCTTGGGTTAAACAAATACATTCCGAGTGCTGCTACAGGAGTTCCAACACTTTCGCGAAGTTTCCGGGTGAATGTTGACCCGTATGTGAGATATGCTGATGCGAAAGGCAATGGTCATAAACTCCTGGGAAGATACGTTCGCACAAACATCCAGAATACGAACAATCAGGATAATTCCAATCATTATATTTACCTCGAGTACCAGTATCAGCGCAAAATTGAAAAATGGAATTTTGTAGTTACCGCGGGAGCAGTAGGTTCTTATGTATATTCAACTTCGCAGTTGTTCAATGGTAAGCATAAAGGGACAAATATTGCGGGATATTTTCAATTGGATAAGAAATTTTTTAAGATCCTGAATCTTTCTTATGGATTCCGATTTGAAACCAACCATATCGATAAACAAAAATGGGAAACAAAAACAGTATCTAGGGGTGGAATTAATATACAGGCAGCCAAATACACATATATACGTGCTTCCGTTGGGCAAGGTTATCGTTATCCTACTGTTGCGGAAAAATACATCCAAACACAACTAGGCCCCGGATTTTTTATATTTCCAAATCCAAATTTAACTTCTGAATCTGGACTTAGTACAGAATTAGGAATAAAGCAGGGTGTTAAACTGGGTAAATATGTACGTGGTTTTGTTGATGTAGCAGGATTTTATTCCCAATATAACAATATGATGGAATTTGGTTTTGTTGTAGATCCAGCACTTGGATTTAAAGACAGCAATATTGGGAACACAAGAATTTATGGCACGGAAGTAACTATAGGTGCAGAAGGTAAATTATTCGGCAAATTTCCAACAACAGTAACGCTTGGATATACCTATATCATGCCGCAATACAGGGGATATAATGAAGCTAAAGAAAAAGCAAACGTATATTCAGACATCGCTAACTACAATATATTGAAATATCGTATCCAGCATCAGTTTACCGGTTCATGGGATGTAGATTTTAAAGGTTTTACATTTGGTGTTACGGGACAATACTATAGCTTTATGGAAAACATAGATAATATATTCCAGCTTATACTACCAAGTTATACGGCTTATCAGGCAGCTCACTTAAAGAAAGGTTCTTCATTGAGCGACAAGAAACCGAAATTTAAAGGTGATTTTATTCTTGATCTGCGTGTGGGCTATCACTTTACCGTTGAAAACCGTGACTTCAATTTTTCATTCCTTGTAAAAAACGTTACAAACAGGGAATATACACTGCGTCCGACATTGCTGGAGCCTCCGCGTTCCTTTGGATTTAGAATGGATATGACGTTTTATTAACAGGCTGAAATACTGATCGTTATTCTACTTATTAATAGTGATGTTTACAAAAAATTATTGTAACTATTGTGTTTTAACGAATCAGTCGGGGTATTTTTGCGTATGAATTTTTTTTGCGTATGAAGTATATAAGGTTTACTCTATTTAGTTTTTTATTTATCATTTCTTCCGTTCATCTTTTAGCTCAGGATGCAGTAATAAAAGGAAAGATAATTGACCCAAAGACAAATGAAGGATTAATCGGGGTAAATATTTCAACCGATAAAAATATAGCCACTGTATCCGATCTGAATGGTTTGTATGAATTAAGATTGCCTGAAGGAAATTATTCCGTTACTATTTCCTATGTAGGTTACAAAGATTTTAAAAAAGACCTCAGCGTAAAATCCGGTGATAGCGTTCAGTTAGATTTTCCCATGGAAGAAGAAGCGAGGAATGTGCTCGGTGATGAACTCGTGATCACAGGCTCTTTATTCCAGAAAAAAGCAAGTGAAGAAGTTATTTCCATTGAAGTCATTCAACCAAGATTAATTGCAAATACCAACGCTACCCGTATTGACGAAGTGATCCGGAGAGTGTCGGGCGTAAATGTAGTAGACGGGCAGGCGA
>JAQBNI010000059.1 GCA_028288625.1 Bacteroidota bacterium
CCTCCGAATCCGCGTGTATTAATGGAGGTAAAGGTCATACTACCATTAATCGTTTGCACACCTTTTAATTTTCCAAGATCATCGTAATAATCCGCGGAAGAAGAAGCCTTGATTGCGCGTTGATCCATTTTCTCAATGGTTACCGGCGATTCTAATATTTTTTCTTCCACTCTTGATGCTGCAACAACAACATCATTGAGCAAGCTGGTTTCTTCTGACATCGCAATAGCTACATCGTCCTTACTTCCTTCTACCTGTAATTCTGAAGTCGCCATACCTACCATTGTCACTACCAATGTAATTGGTGTGGGTTGGCTTGTAGTGATCTCAAATTTTCCATCAATATCTGTAACTGTGCCTTCTGTAGTTCCTTTCACTGTTACATTCGCTCCTATTATCGCTTCTTTTCCATCTGTCACTTTACCTTTGATAGTGGTTTGACCAAATACGGTAATGCTGCAAATAAAAAACAAAAAGAGCACGCTAAATTTGTTGAAATACTTCATACTTTCAGATTTTGGAAACAAAGTAAGCTAAATTAATTTAACACATAGTAACATATTTCTTCACACGTGTTTAAAACCAAAAAAATACATGTTTATGGTGATAAAAAAAAAATCCCGACTAGCGCCGGGATTTAGAAACATAAAAATCACATACCCCTACATGATTATATTTTAATTATCAGATTTGTTTTTGCTTTTCATTCTTTGGATGAAGCCCTTCTTTGGCTGTGTTTCCTCATCACCCGATTGCGCATTCATATCTTTTTTTGCCGATGCAGAATTGTTAGTAGCTGAAGTCTCTTTCAATTTACCATCAACAAAAGTTTCTGTCTTTTCAAAAACACCATTCGGATAATAATACGTCCAAACGCCATCGCGGATATTACAGATATCGCGGTTCTTTAAATTTTGCCAGCTGCCGGTTTTATTTTCTTTAAATTGTCCTTCCAGTTTTTTCGTTCCTTCCGGGTAATATTCTGTATATTTTCCGCACAAACAATCCTGGTATTGATAAGCAATATGCTTTATGCGGTCCTTATCATCATAAGTATATAACATGCACGGCTTGCACGCACCTGAAGCATTCCAGAATAATTTATAATCCGCATATTTTTGTTTCGTTACTTCGCTGCCGTTGCACATATACGCTTTTCCAAAAGGGGTAGGTCGCTCTTCAAGAAATACATCGTATGTTCTCAGCGTATCCATTTTTTGTTTTAAACCCGCCTTTTTTGCACTCTCTGAAAAATAAAAAGTGTCTGCTTCTTTAGAGCGCGATACTTTCATCTGGTATGGATCAACCACATCAATTTCTTCCTGCGCAAAAGCATGTACGATACCTGAAGAAATCTGAATTATAAAAAAAACTAAAAAGGTTTGAACGCGGATTTTCATTGATTTAGAATGTATGCAAAGATAAGCTGCTGTTACAACCTGTGTGGAGTAGAATAGTCCACAGATGTGAACAAGACAACAGGAAATGACTTTATAAAAAATCCATATATGCATGCTTCGACCCGAGGATTTTTTCATCATCGCTGTTCAGCCATTTCCGTGTGATGGTAGCATATATATTCTTAAAATCAATATTGTATTTCAAATCACCTTCATCAAGATCTGCCAGGTTCGGTACTTCATTGAAGATCCCTTTCTTTTTCAAACCATTCCCGATCAAAAAAACCTGATTTGCAGTGCCGTGATCAGTTCCCGCGCTTGCATTCTCTTCCACTCTCCTGCCGAATTCAGAAAAAGTCATCAGCAAAACATCATTGTCCTTTCCATTCTTTTTCAGATCATCGAGAAATATTTTTACAGTTTCAGATAACTGTTTTAATAAATTTGCCTGCCGTGTTTGCTGGTTGAAATGCGTATCAAAACTTCCGAGCGAGACATAATATACTTTGGTGTTAACACCGGAAGTGATCAGTTCGGAAATTGTTTTCATGCTCTTTCCAAACTGGTGATCGGGATACGATGCAGCTGAATGATATATTTTAGAAGTCTGGTAAATATATTCCGCTGAAGAAATAGTTTCCGCTAACGTTTTGTATAAATATTCTGCATTGTCATGCTGATGATCACCTGCAAGATGTTGTTTAGAAATGCGATTGATATATGGATCCATTGTTGTGCCGTATAATCTTTTCGGATCTTTTAATGCCAAACCTTTTACATTATTTCCTTTCAATGCCAAGCTCAAAGTATCATCTATTTCCAATACCTGCGTGGGTTTATCGCAGCTTCCGCATTTCTCATCCAGATATCTTCCGATCCATCCGGTTGACTTGTATTCGTTGCTGTTGCTCGCAGTGTGCCATATATCCATAGATCGAAAATGCGAACGATCGGGTTCAGGATAACCTACGTTGTTGACCAGACATAATTTACCATCATCATACAATTCTTTAAAGTCTTGCATTGCAGGATGCAAACCGGTTTGCTCGTTTAATTTTAAGACTTCATTTTTCCGAATTGCAATTTGAGGTCGGGCGTTGTAGTACAGATTATTTTCAAATGGGACAACCGTATTTAAACCATCATTGCCGCCGGAAAGCTGTATGATGACAAGAATTTTATCTGCATTGGGTTCGGCTTGTTTTTCCTGTGCTTTCAGAAAATCCGGAATCATCATCGCTGCAGAAACTAAGCCTGATGCTTGAATAAATTTTCTCCTGTTCAGTTTCATAGAATGCGTTAACACAATTGATAATCGGGCAATGATAATACATCGATCATTACACTTTTGATTTGATTTTCTTTTCCGGAATTATCGGAATTTGATTGAATACATTTCAGGACTGATGAATTTGGTTTTGCTGATAATACTATTGAAGTAATATCATTGACCACTGCTGTTGAACTTGAAAAATACCTTAATACATTTTGCCAGTCTGTTTCAGCATTAAGTTTTCCGGATGCAAGTTTCAGAATAAAATCATTTCCCATTTTCATACGCATTCCCATTTCAGGTGTTTCTTCTTTTAGAGAAAAATCGAGTTCTTTATCATAGTAGATCACTTGAGGTAATCTCATCCTGAATAACAGCGAAGAACTGTCAATCCAGCTTCTGCCACCATTCCAGCCGGATACATTCGGCGGGTTTAACAATACCTGCCCCAATGCACGCTGGATAAATAATAAAGACTGATTATTTGCAAGTATTGCAGGCACGATGCGAAACATTCCGGCAAGCAACTCAACAGGGGATTTAATTTTTACCCCGATATTCTTTTCATCATAAAACCATTCAGAAGAAAATATCTCTTTCATGAGTTGTGAGATATTATAACCGGACTGATAGAATTTTTCTGATAGTTCTTTTACCAGGGATTCATCAATATTATCGTTCACAAAAAATCTATAAATTTTCTTTGTGATAAAATATGCACATTCTTTTTTATCAAGAATAATCTTCAAAATATCATCACCTGAAAAATTTCCTGTTTTTCCCTGGAATGTTTTTGTACCGAAATCATGCTGATGAATTTTAAATTTAAATTCTCCGGTTATATCAAAACCAAAGCCCGTAAATGCCCTTGCAGCTTCCTTAATATCCTGCTCTGAATAATTTCCTCTGCCAAGGGTAAATAGCTCCATGACTTCACGCGCGAAATTTTCATTCGGGTGATCTTTTTTATTCTGCTGATTATTGAGAAACTGCAGCATGGCTGGCGTTTTCGAAACTTCCATCAGCAAAGTGGAAAAATTTCCCAATGCATTCTTCCGGATGATATCCAGGTATTGCTGATCGAAATATGGATTTGTGGTGCGACATGCAAAATGCCCGTGCCAGAACAGCGCCATCTTTTCCTGTAATTGAGATTCACTATACACCATTTCAT
>JAQBNI010000061.1 GCA_028288625.1 Bacteroidota bacterium
CCTCAGAAAAGAAAACCTTCATCAATTATGCGTACTCATAGAAGATGTATATGCCGATAGAAAAAATATTGTTGAAAGTGTGAGAAATCGCGTAGAGCAATCAGGTGAAATTCAGAACCGCTTCAGAAACCATGAATACGAATTGGCAAGAAGCAAATTCTTATCGCTCCGGAAGGAGATCAACCATCGTCTAAACTTTTCTGGAAAGCAGGTTTTTGGAGATGACCACTGGCTGGAATTACTTACCCGAAGCTGTGAATTGAACCGGAAGAAGGTCGTTTTGGAGAAAGCAAATTCAATTCATAAAACACTCATAAACAGTGCATACAGTTTTAATTATGAAGAATACATTTCACTATCCGAAAAAATAAAGGAAACAAACACGATGTATTTTAAAGTGGATAGAACCGCATTCATATTCGACACTTTAAACCCACATATTTTTACCGGGGATATTTCCACCCAACAGCTTTTTGAAAGTCTTGAAGGACAGTATAATTATAGTGCTGAACTGGAAAAAATGATACTGTTGAATATCAGCAATTCCAATGACAGCTATAATTCTCTTTCAGGCATTATAAAAACCGTAGTGGATATTCTTTCTGTCTTTTTGCCAAAATTTAAGGCTATTCGAAAACAAAAGAAAAAGACAATTCAGGATTATCAAACGCTTGCATCTTTTTGTGAGAAACATAATTATTGTTCATCAGCCTTTATGAATCTAAAAGGGGTAAGCAAAATAGATGAGCTGCTTCCTTCCATTCAAAAAATAAAACAGCAAACTTCAGATTTATTATTACACAAAAATGTTTTTCAAAACTATGATAACTACAGAAGACTCTTTGAACAACAGGAAGAAAAAACACAAAGTATCATTGCGGCATTGATCAGTACGAACAGCCTTGATTGGTTTGATATTTTCGAAACTTATTACATCAACCAGGTCGTTTTAAAAACAGCTATGGAAAATGGCATACGCGATAATACAGAGAAGTTATACAATGAGTTAAAAGAAGCGGATATATTGTTGCGCCAAAAATTAAGTGAGAAAATAAATTTCACATGGCACGAAGTTATTGAAGAAAAAATAAAAACACGGGACCTTAGCGAAGTCAAATATTTATACAACCAAAGAAAGAACAAGCAGTTTGCATCACGAAATTCATTGCGTAAGATCATTCATGAAGATTTTGAATTCTTTTCTACCTTATTTCCCGTGATCATGTTGAATCCCTCGGTGTCAACTTCCGTACTTCCTTTGCAGCAAAATTTATTTGATTTTATTATTTTAGATGAAGCAAGTCAATTGAGACTGGAAGACACATTTTCATCTTTATTGCGCGGACAAACAAAAATTGTTTCGGGAGATAAGCACCAGATGCCGCCGAGTAATTTCTTTGCAAATGATGTGGTTTTCTGGAATGAGGAAGAAGAAAATGATGCGGGCAATTTTTTAGCAGAAAGCAGATCGCTGCTTGAATACGCAGACGATGCCGATTATAAGAATTCTTATCTTGATTATCACTACCGCTCGCTGCATCCCGACCTGATCCAATTTTCAAATCATGCGTTTTACAATTCCCGCTTAATACCGCTTCCTGAAAAAAAAGAATATACACCCATTCATTATTATAATGTGGAAGGAACTTATGGAGAAGGAATGAATCCGCAGGAAGCTGCAGAAATTGTGAGGTTTATCTATCAATGCAAAAAAATCGACGATGAATATCCTTCCATCGGCATTGCCACATTCAATATTTATCAGCGCGATCTGATCTATGATATGCTGTATGAAGAAGCTTATGGAGATAAAGAAAAGAATGATCAACTGCAGTCTTTGCTCAACAAAGGTCTTTTTGTAAAAAACCTGGAAAATATTCAAGGAGACGAGCGAGATATTATGATCCTCTCTACTACATTCGGCAAGGACATACATGGCAGGTTTCGTCAATCCTTCGGACCACTCACACAGGAAAAAGGCTACCAGTTACTCAACGTGATCATTACACGCGCAAAGCATTCCATGTATGTTTTCACTTCCATACCTGAAAACATCTTTCTGAATTTTGGGGAGGAGTTGTCACAAAAAGGCAATACAGGGAAAAGTATTTTTTATGCTTATCTCTCTTATGTTAAAGCTTGTTATGAAAATGATGAATCGCAAAAAATGTTTATTGAAAGTATGCTGGAAAAAAATAATGCAGCTCGTATTCTGAAAAACGTACACGACGGTAATATTTTTAAGGACTTGGTTTTCGGAGAATTAAAGAAAGTGTTTAAAGAAGAGCTTATTCAGAATTACAAACTCGGAGGGTTCAACCTCGACTTGGTGATCTTAAAAGACGACAAACCGTTTCTGCATATCGATTTTGAGAACACGCAAAATTATTTACCCGAAGTTACTTACCGTATAAAATTGCATAAAGAAAAAATGGTAACGGGTTATGGTATCAGTACTTATCACCTTTGGTCTTATAGCTGGTGGAGAGATTCAGAAAAAGAAATTGAAAATATTTCGAGTGTCATGAACACCTGACAAATTTTATCTTTACACATAATATTTTAATAATTTCTAATATTTCTTCCCATCAGGTTTTATATTTATATTTAATAAGCTGTAAACAACTCCCCGTAGTGAAATCAAAAATATCGAGAAGAAAATTTCTGACTGTTTCCGCTGTGGCAGGAATTGCAAGTTCAGTTTCCCTATCCTCATGTAAGAAAGGAACTGTTTCTCCTTCAGGAGATGTAGAAGCATTAGTGATCGGATCAGGTTTTGGAGGTTCGGTTGCTGCATTGCGCTTATCTCAGGCAGGAATTAAGACAGTCATGCTCGAAATGGGAAAACAATATACCGTCAGTCCCATACAGAATGTTTTTACGGAAACACTTACTCCCGATGGAAGAGCATTCTGGTTAAAAAAAAGAACTGTTGCACCCGTTACCATCTTTCAGTTTGATATCAAAAAATATGTAGGTGTTTTAGACCGCGTTGATTTTTCAACTTCTTACATGAAGATCTATCGCGGTACTTGTCTTGGCGGCGGTTCCGTAGTATATGGCGCGATGCTTCCGTTTGCACGACCTGAACTTTGGGATGAATATTTTCCTTTCGTAAGCTATAGTGATATGCTTTCGAAATGGTACCCAAAAGTAAAAAGCGTTTTGAATTTCAACCAGGTGCCCGAGGAACTTTTGAATTCTGAAGTATACCGCTACGCACGTCTTGGATTAAAGCATTGCGAAAAAGCGGGAATGGAAAAAGTATTTCTCAACGCAGGCGTGGACTTTAATATTATTAACGGGGAATTAAACGGCACCGAAAAAAAATCCGCACTCGGCGGTGAATTACTATACGGTTCAAACAACGGGTATAAAAATAGTTTGGATAGAAATTATATTCCTGCTGCAGTGTCAACAGGAAATCTAACCATAGAAACTTTGCACAAAGCAGATCATATCCGTCAGCTGCCGGATGGCAGGTATGAAGTGACTGTTTTAAAAATTAATGAAGAGGGAGAAACAGAATATTATAAAACATACACCTGCAAACATTTATTTGTGAATGCGGGCGTTGTGGGCACTATGCAGATATTACTAAAATCAAAACATCTTGGCGGACTGCAATACCTCAATGATGAGGTTGGAAAAAATTGGGGAAACAACGGGAATGTGATGGCAATGCGCACGTTACTTAATGAAGATACCGGCAACGCGCAATGTATAGTGCCTGTAACCGCTTACGGAAACCTAGATAACCCTGAAACGCCGTTGCTTGCAGAACAGGCACCGTTTCCGTTTGGACTTGAACTAAGACAGCTGCTCACATTGGCAATTACAAAAAATCCGGAACGCGGATATTTTAAATATAATCCTGCAACAGAAGATATCGATTTATATTTCAACCAATCGCAGATGGATATTTCCAGAAGAGCGATGGCAAATTTTATAGACCGGTTGAATAATGCGAATGGCGGAGTTTTGGACCGTACTTTTTATTTTAATGGAAAAGGATATGGTGATGATTTTACGTATCATCCCTTAGGGGGCGCTGTACTTGGTCTTGCAAGTGATTATTACGGACGGCTGCAGAATTACAAAAATTTATATTGCCTGGATGGTTCGATGATGCCGGGCTTTTCGTGTTGTGCAAATCCATCGCTGACCATTGCAGCTTTAGCAGAACGCGCAATGGAAAATATTATCGCGGAAGATTTTAATTGATGAAAATAAAAAAGCCCTCGATAAATCGAAGGCTCTGTATTCATTAGACGTTAAGATTAATATCTTTTCTTATAACCGCCGTCACCGCCGCCGCTTCCGCTTCCGCCGCCGTATCCGCCTTTGTTATAGCCGCCGCCACCGCCGCCGCCGCCTTTATAGCCGCCGCCACCGCCGCCACCTTTGTACCCACCGCCGCTTCCGCCGGTTTTCTTGTACTCAGTCTTAGGACGTGCTTCATTCACTGCAAGGTTTCTGCCTTCCAGTTCGAATTCGTTTAACGCGTCAATAGCTTTTTGAGCTTCGTCGTCGTTAGCCATTTCAACAAAAGCATAGCCTTTGCTCATGCCAGTGTCTCTGTCTTTGATCAGTTTCAGAGAAGCAATTTCTCCGTACTGTTGAAACAACTCCTGGAGTTGTTCGTCAGTTACTTTTCTTTCAATGTTTGCTACAAAAATGTTCATTTTATTATTTATTAAAAATTAAGAATATACTACAAACTTTTTAAAATCAAATCAAATGAACATTTATCACATTAGACAAGAAAGCTTAAAAAGAACTATAGTTTTGTAAAAATACGATATAAATTCCGAATAAAGTAGTGATCACGCCAATTTATTACACCAATCCAAAACATTTTGCAGCACCTGTGCTTTTTCAGGCTCGTTATGGGTTTCGTGGTAAAGTCCTTTATATTCAATAAATGTGACGTTATTTCCTGCTTTTGCAACAAATTCCTTGCTTGCGTCAAATGAAGTAAGCTTGTCTTCCGTACCATGAAATAATAATGTCGGCAGTTTTAATTTCGATGCATTGTCAATAGCATCTTGTCCTGTTTCAATCAATTCTATACCCATTTTTGATGAAATGCTATCAAACACCAAAGGGTCATTTTTATATTTTTTTACCACTTCTTTATCTCTTGATATTCCGGAAGGATCTAAGCCGGACGGTAATGAAAAAGATGGAATGAGATTCCGCATTAATTTTCCAAGCGCAATTTTTATTGCAGGCGGAACAAATGCAGGTTTAAAGAATGGAGAAGATAAAATAACTCCTGCAACTACGGGATTTCTCCTGATCGCAAAATTTGCAACTACATTTCCACCCATGCTGTGTCCGTATAAGATCTTTGGGGTATTTGGAAAATGCTGATCCGCTTGTTTTAATAAATTTTCAACATCGTTCATGAATTCATCATAGCTGGGGAAATGTCCTTTTCTTCCTCCCGATCTGCCATGTCCGCGATGATCATAAGTAATAACACCATACTGATTATCCGTAAAAAATTTCGCAACGTGATCGTATCTTGAACTGTGCTCTCCGAAACCATGCACCAAACAAATCACTTTCTTCACCGGTCCGTTTTCCGGCTCCCACTTTTGTCCGAAGATATCCAGCCCGTCATTTGATTTCCATTTCAGTATCGTATTTTTCATTCTATATTTTAATTATGTTAGAAATAAAGCTAAATTTAACCATCTCAACATCATTCACAAAACTATTAAGAAAAATATTTATGTAATAGTCAGATTCCATGAATGATAAATTTATAAAGGATGAAAAAAACAATGATACTACTCGTTAAAGTGATTCTTGGTCTGGGAATTTTATTCGGATTGTATGTCCTCGCAACTATCTTATACGCACAGTTTACGGATTATAAGCCCAAGGCTGAAGAGCAGGCAGAGGTTCTAACGCCTTCAGAAAAACTGCCCGCTCTTGAAAAAGATACACTGATTTTTTACGACTGGAATATTGGCTATTGTGGTTTGGGTAAGGAATCGAATTTTTTTTATGATGGAGGAAAAATGGTCAGACCTTCGAAAGAATTATCGGAAAAAAATTTGAACGGCTTTATTGAGACTTTGCAAAGGTGGAAAGCAGATGCGGACTTTATTAATATCCAGGAGATCGATAAAGATTCTAAAAGAAGTTATCATATCAACCAGTTACAAAAAGCCTTTGAAGCCCTTGGAAATTATAAAGCAGTATTCGGAAAAAATTTTGACGTAAAATATGTGCCCATGCCTTTTAATGAACCCATGGGAAGTGTTCTGGGCGGCATTGCAAGTTTTTATAAATATAATGATGCGGGAAATCCGGTGAAGTATGCGTTTCCTTCGAATTT